>JAFSXW010000061.1 GCA_017443885.1 Clostridia bacterium
CGCCAAGATTATGCGTTGGAATATTAGTTGCAAGACCAACGGCAATTCCACTAGCACCATTCACAAGCAAATTAGGAAAACGACAAGGAAGCGTAACTGGCTCTTTAAGTGTGTCGTCAAAGTTTAAAGTCCACTCAACTGTATCCTTATCTAAATCTCTTAAAATTTCAAGAGCAAGTGGCGCCATTCTTGCTTCTGTGTATCGCATAGCTGCGGCATCATCACCATCAACCGAACCAAAGTTTCCATGCCCATCAACTAACACTTCGCGCATATTAAAAGTTTGAGCGAGCCTAACCATTGCATCATAAACGCTAGTGTCGCCGTGTGGGTGATATTTACCAAGACATTCACCAACAATTCTAGCTGATTTTTTATGTGGTTTATCTGGTGTTATTCCAAGTTCGTTTAAAGTGAACAAAATTCTTCTTTGCACTGGTTTTAAACCATCTTCAACCCTAGGAAGTGCCCTATCTAAGATAACATGCTCACTATAAGGAAGCATAGAATCATGAATAACTTTTTCTATTGGCTTATAAAACATATCTTTTGCAAGCACAACCACCGTTTGCTTTTTACTGCTTTTCTTTTTAGAATCTTCGCTTACTTCTTCTTGTGGTAAATTATTGTCGTTTTCTTTTTCTAAATCGCTCATCTTTTTCTCCTACTTTAAGAAACTAAAACTATTTGTTTGTTGGCTTAAAATCATCTTTTTTATTAAAATCGGCATTTTCGCTAATATATTGTTTCCTAGATTCAATATCATCGCCCATCAAAACTGTTATCATTTTTTCTGCTTCGGCAGCATCTTCTATTGAAACCTGAATTAAACTTCTTGCTTTTGGATTCATTGTGGTATCCCAAAGTTGATCATTGCTCATTTCTCCAAGCCCTTTATATCTTTGAATACCATAACCTTTCCCAGCTCTTTCTATCGCACCAGGAAGCTCAACATCGCTATACACATATTCTTCAAAATCTTTTTTATAAACCTTATATAATGGTGGCATACCAATATAAACATGTCCGTTAGTTATCAATTCTTTCATATACCTATAGAAGAATGTAAGCAATATTGCTCGAATATGCGCACCATCTTGGTCGGCATCAGCTAGAATGATAACTTTATGATATCTTAAATTATCAAGGTTAAAATCTTCACCAATTCCAGCATTAAGCGCCGTTATAATCGTTCTAATTTCTTCATTTAAAAGCACTTGGTCTATTCTTTTCTTTTCAGCATTAAGAGGCTTTCCTCTTAGTGGCAAAATAGCTTGAAAACTTCTATCTCTTGCTTGCTTTGCTGTTCCACCCGCACTTTTTCCTTCAACTATAAACAATTCGTTGTTTTCATAATTTTTGCCCGAGCAAGAGGCAAGTTTTCCAACAAGGCTAGCCCCATCAAGTGCATTTTTCTGCCTTGTTATTTCTTTCGCTTTTCTTGCCGCTTCTCTAACTTTTGCTGCGCCCTGTGCTTTGTCTATAATAGTAGAAAGCACCTTGCCTGTTTTTTTGCTGGCAAAATAATCTGCAAGACCATCTATCACAACCCCTTCAACAGCATTTTTTGCTTCTGGGTTGCCAAGTTTTGTTTTAGTTTGGCCTTCAAATTGCACATTTTTCATTTTAACAAGCAAAACAGCAGTTAGCCCTTCTTTAAAATCATCGCCAATTAAATTTGCATCTTTTTCTTTCAAGATGTTATTTTTTCTTGCCAAGTCATTTAAAACTTTTGTTAGCCCGCTTTTAAGTCCAACTTCATGAGTTCCACCTTCACTCGTTGGAATATTGTTAACATAACTAAACACATTATCAGTGTAAACATCAGTATGCTGAATAGCAACGCTAACCTTCACCCCATTTTTCTCGCCTTCAATAACAATAGGGTCAGGATAAAGAGCATTTTTGCCTTCGTTCATAAATTTAACAAAATCGGCTATTCCGCCATCATATTTATAAGTTAGGCAAGTTGCACTAATTGCACCGTGCAACCTATCATCAATTAAGTTTATTTCTATTCCTTTGTTTAAAAATGCAAGCTCTCTAAGCCTTTTAGATATTGTTTCAAAATCAAACTCAACTGTTTCAAAAATAGTATCGTCAGGAAGAAAAGTAACTTTTGTTCCGCTTTTAATTGCCTTGCCTATTTCTTCAAGAGGCCCACAAGGAACCCCACCATGAGTTTTGCCATTTTTTGTGGTTGTTTCAAAACGCATAGAGTATTTTTTGCCACCACGGCAAACTTCCACAGTTAGCCATTTAGAAAGTGCATTAACAACCGATGCCCCAACACCATGAAGTCCACCAGAATAGGCATAGTTTTCGTTATTAAACTTTCCGCCTGCATGAAGTTTGGTGTAAACAAC
The DNA here is from genome assembly GCA_017443885.1 of Clostridia bacterium. Taxonomy (GTDB): domain Bacteria; phylum Bacillota; class Clostridia; order Christensenellales; family UBA1242; genus UMGS2070. Next base: position 2,367 of record JAFSXW010000061.1, read on the forward strand.
TTCAACGGCACTAATTTTAAGTGTTGGGTGAATATCAACGGGGATTCCCCTTCCATTATCTTCCACAGAAACCGAGCCATCTGGGTTTAGTGTAACAATAATTCTATCGCAATAGCCATTTGCAGCTTCGTCAATAGCGTTATCCACAATTTCCCAAATTAGATGATGCAAACCTTTTGGGCCAGTGGTTCCTATATACATACCTGGCCTTAGCCTAACAGCATCTAGCCCCTCTAAAACTTGAATATCTTTTGCGTCATAACTTTTATGCTTTTCCATAATTCTTCCTTACTTAAAAATATTTCTAGTTTCATTATATCAAATTTTAAAAATTCTGCAAACAAAAAATAGCCACAAAACCATATTTTTTCTAATAAAAAGCCATTTTAAAATAATTTATATAAAAAGCGAATATACTATTTTAAAGAGGTGCTTATTATGAAATTTGAA
>JAFSXW010000062.1 GCA_017443885.1 Clostridia bacterium
AATAATGTATTATTATATAATATATAAATTATATAATAAATAAGCAAAACATATATTTTTGCTTATTTATAGAGAGGAATGGTTATGAATAAAAAAACTTTTAAAGATATAGATGTTAGTGGCAAAAAAGTGTTAGTGAGGGTGGATTTTAATGTTCCACTTGATGAGGGTGGAAATGTTTTAGACGACACTAGAATTAAAGCGGCACTTCCAACTATTAATTATTTAATTAGTAAAAATGCAAGAGTTATTTTATGCTCGCATTTGGGTAGGCCAGAAGGAATGGTTAATCCAAGGCTTAGTTTGGCTCCTGTTGCAAAAAGGCTTAGCCAGTATTTAAACAAAAATGTGTTGATGGCAGAAGATGTTATTGGGGAAAGTGCAAAAGAACTTGCAAGTTCACTAAAAGATGGTGATGTGATGATGCTTGAAAATGTGCGCTTTCATAAGGAAGAAGAGGCAAATGATCCTAGATTTGCTGCCGATTTAGCAAGCCTAGCAGATATTTATGTGAATGATGCGTTTGGAACTGCGCATAGAGCACACGCCTCAACAGCCGGCGTTGCCTGCAATTTACCTGCAGTGGCCGGATTCTTAATGAGCAGTGAAATTGTGGCAATGAGCAAAGTAATTGAAAACCCAAAAGTTCCATTTGTGGTAATATTAGGTGGCGCAAAAGTTAGTGATAAAATTGGCGTTATCACAAAACTTCTAACAAAAGCCAGCACTATTTTAATTGGTGGTGCTATGGCAAATACATTTATTGTTTGCAAAGGTGGAGATGTTGGGCTTTCTAGATATGAAAAAGATAAACTTGATGTGGCAAGAAAGATTTTAGAAGAAGCTGAAAAGAAAAATGTTAAAATTTTACTTCCAGTAGATTCTGTTGCAGCAAGTGAATTTGCACCAGATGCTAGTAAAAAAGTTTGCGATAGTTATAAAATTGATGCTGGTTTTCAATCATTAGATATAGGGCCAAAAACTATTAAACTTTATAAAAAAGAAATAATGAAAGCACAAACAATTGTGTGGAATGGCCCAATGGGCGTTTATGAATTTCCTCGATTTAAAAAAGGCACAATGAAAATAGCAAAATATGTTGCAAAAAGTAAGGCTGTTTCTATTGTTGGTGGTGGAGATAGCGTTTCGGCAATAAATGAATCTGGTTATGCAGATAAGATTAATCATATATCAACAGGGGGCGGTGCAACTTTAAAATTCTTAGAAGGTGCAGTTCTTCCTGGCGTTGAAATGCTTTTAGATAAAGAAGATTAAAAAGTGGCTATTGCCACTTTTTAAATTGAAATTATGGAGGTTTTTATGGCGAAACTTGTTGCTGGCAATTTTAAAATGAATAAAACAAAAAAAGAAGCAGAAGATTATTGCGCAGAATTATTAACACTTTTAGGGAAGGGATATAATAATTTTTTAATTTGCCCACCTTACACTTTAATTGAGTGTGTTAAGCGTTCTTTAAATGGAAGGGGTGCTGTTGGTGCACAGAATGTTGCTTTGGCTGAAAGTGGGGCTTATACTGGTGAAATTAGTGCAAAAATGCTCAAAGATGTTGGCGCAGATTCTTGTTTGATTGGGCATAGTGAACGACGTCATATTTATGGCGAAACAAATGACGATATTGCTAAGAAATTAAATTTAGTGCAAAAAGAAGGCTTAAAAACTATTTTGTGTGTTGGGGAAACATTAGAGGAACATAGAAGGTTAAAAAGCGTTTTAGAAAGCCAATTATCTGTTTTAAATGATAAAGATTTAACAAATATAATTGTGGCTTATGAACCAGTGTGGGCAATAGGAACAGGAAAAGTTGCAACATCAGATGATATAATAAAAGCACACACAATTATTAAAAAATATGTGAAGGATAAATTTAATAGCGAAATAAGCATTCTTTATGGCGGAAGTGTGAAGCCGGAAAACATTTCAGAAATTTTGGCACTAGGAGTTGTTGATGGTGTGCTTGTTGGTGGTGCTAGTTTAGATGCTAAAAAGATGGCACAGATGATAAAAAGTGCAAAATAAGCAAAAATAAGTGTAAAAATGCTAAAAAAATGGAGAAAATATGAAAAATAATAAACTTGTTACTTTAATTATTATGGATGGGGTTGGTATGCCACATGATTTATCTGTTAGTGGAGTTTTACCAGAAAATACTGTTAATTTAAGAGAATATGCATCTAAATATCCATGTGGCACATTAGAAGCTAGTGGAGAAGCTGTTGGGCTTCCAGCAAATCAAACTGGAACGAGTGAAGTTGGACATTTTACTATGGGTGCAGGAAGGGTTAATTACCAGCCAATAGTTAGGATTAATAATGAAATTAAAAGCGGAAATTTTGAAAAAAACGAAGCAATACTAACTGCTATTAATAATGCTAAACAAAGAAATGTGCCATTGCACTTAATGGGAATTGTAAGCGATGGTGGAGTGCATAGTCATATAGACCATTTAGTTGAGCTTATAAGAATTGCCAGCGAGCATAATGTTAAAAAGGTTTATATTCACTTTATTGCTGATGGAAGAGATACCCCTGCAAAATCTGCAATTTCTTATATAAAAACTGTAAAAAGTGCCATAAAAAAGTATAATTGTGGCGAAATTGTTGATATTTGTGGCAGATTTTATGCACTCGATAGAGATAAAAATTGGGATAGGGTGAAGGTTTATTACGACTTATTAACAAAAGGTGTGGCAACAAAAACTGATGATATTGAGAAGGCTGTTCTTGATGCTTACGATAAAGGCGAAACTGATGAATTTTTAAAACCTATTGCATTTGCTCCTAATGGTGTTTATTATGGAGGGCTTAATGAGGGTGATAGCCTTATAATGTTTAACTACAGAACTGATAGAGCAAGGCAGACTGCAAGAGTTTTATCTAATGACAATGATTTTGATTGGACAAAAAAGTTAAATTTAACACTTGTAACATTAACCAATTATGATGAAAGCCTAGGCGGAGTGATAGTGGCTTATGATAATGCTGATGTTAATAATATTTTGAGTGAAGTGTTATCTAAGCGTGGATACACACAAATGAAAATAGCAGAAACTGAAAAGTATGCTCATGTTACTTTCTTCTTTAATGCTGGCAAAAATGATGTTTACGAAGGAGAGGAGCGTATTTTAATAGATAGTGCCAAAGTTGCAACATACGATTTAAAACCAGAAATGAGTGCTGAAAAAATTGCAGACTCGGCAGTGAGTGCGGTGAAGAAAGGTAAATTTAATGTGATTGTGCTTAACTTTGCAAATGGCGATATGGTTGGCCATTCTGGAAACAGGGAAGCCACAATTAAAGCTGTTGGGGTGGTGGATAGTTGTGTTAAAAAGGTGGCAGATTGTGTGCTAGAAAATAATGGTTATGTGATTATTACCGCCGACCACGGAAACAGTGATATAATGGTTTATCCTGATGGTTCGCCACATAAATCACACACAATGAGTATTGTTCCTGTGATTGTGGCTGGAAAGGGATTAAACAAGGCTGAAACCCCGAAAATTTCAGGAACTCTGTCTGACATAGCACCTACCATTTTACATCTTTTAGGCGAAGAAAAACCAGCAGAAATGACGGGGCATAGTTTAATTTAAGAAGTGTATTGAAATTTAAATTTTTATGTGATATAATAAAACTAAGAGGGGATTATGGCAATAAAAAGTGTAATTAGCTATATTTTGCTTTTAGCACAATCTGTGAAAGAACAAAAACTAACAGTTTTGTATATTGGCCTTTTTGCAGTGTTTGTTGTTTTGCTTATTGTTGATTCTTATGGTGCTAAAAAATGGGCTAGTGGAAAAATTCTTCCAAAAATATTTTTATACTTTTTGTTTATTGCATTAGTTGCTTTTATGGTTGCATATTTTACACTTCTTTAAAAGTTTTTTAGGAAAAATGCTTGCAAACATACCTTTTATTTGTTATACTCTTTTTATCTAGGAGATTTGTTATGAAACTACTTTCAATTTTAAATTTGCTTTTAGACGAAAACACAGAAGTTAGTTCGTTTAGAGTTAATGTTATTCCAGTTTTAAAAATTATTTTTGCCGCTCTTATTGCTGTTGGCTCTATTTTTATGATTGTGGCAGTAATTTGCCAAAAAGGTAATTCTAATGGTATTAGTGGGGTAACTGGCAACGCAGATACATTCTACAATAGAAACAAAGGGGCATCTCTTCAAGGCATAATTAAAAAATGGATGGTTATTGATGCTATTGTTCTATTTGTTTTATGCGTTGGCTTTTTAGTTTTGAATTTAATTTATTCTGGCTAAAAGTTTAATATTTTATATTAATGAAATTGCGTGTTTTATTCTGGGAGCAAAATATGCTTCTAGCAGAGAATACGCTTTTTTTTTGTGAAAATTTAACTTTATATGAAACACTAATTGATATTTAGGCAATTATTAGATTTTTTAAGCGTGAAAATAAGCAAACTTAAAAACAAGATGTTTGCAAAAATTTTTGCCTTTTATGCATAATTTAGTGCGTTTTGCTAATGCTAGTAGTAACAATAAAATTAAAAGGGGGAAAGTTATGATTATTGCGAACAATATTGCCTTATCTATTGCTATTATCTGTTGCTTAAACTGGTTTTTAGTGGGGGTGTTTAGTTGGAACCTTGTTACTTGGATTTTTGGCGTTGGTTTATTCACTAGAATTATTTATGCAATAGTTGGTATTGCTGGCATCTGGCTACTTATTCAACTTGTTGTTCGAAGAACAAGATTATTTAATAGCGAAAAACGCACTAATAATAAAATTAATGATTAAAAAAAATACAGCCTAAATTTTAAATAGGCTGTTTTTTTTATTGGAAAATTGGCATTATTATGGTAAAATATCTAAAAGCAGGGGTTTTATGGAACGCAAAGATATAGAAGAAATTTATAAATGGAACGAAAAAGATATCTACGATAGTAGTGAAAGTTTTAAAGCCGATTATGATAGGGCAAATTTAATGCTTAGAAAGCTTGTGAATTTTAAAGGAAAGCTAGATAGCGAAAAAGAACTGGAAAAATTTTTAAAATTAAATAGCGATTTAGATAAAAAACTAGAAAAAATTATAGTTTATGCCCAACTTAAAAAAAGTGTTGAAAATAATGTACCTGAAAATGCAGAAATGTTTAGCTTGGCGAGTGATATTTTAATTAAAGCAAGCGAGGCGTTATCTTTTTCTAGCAGTGAAATTTCACAAATTGACGACGCTAGATTAATCAAATTAGCTTCAATGCCAGAATTTAAAGGTAATGAGCGTTTTTTTAAATTCATAATAAAAAATAGGGCACATGTGCTTCCGGAAGAATTAGAAAAAATTGTTTCTGGTGCGGGGGCTTTTGCTAATTTTGAAGATACTTTTAATGTGCTTTCTAATGCAGAAATGCCAATAGAACCAATAAAAACATCTAGTGGCAAAAAAATTAGGCTAACAAATTCTAATTATTCTAAGTTTGTTGAAAGCCCAAACCGAGAAATTAGGCAAATTGCATATAACAATTATAATGATGCTTATAAAAAGTTTAATATGACTTATGCAAGCAATTATATAAGTAGCCTTCAATATGAAAATTTTTTGGTTAAGTGTTATAAGTTTAAATCTAATTTCGAGCGTATTAGTTTTTATGATGAAGTGCCAGATGCTCTTTTAGATGTGATGATTTCTAGCGTTCATAAAAATCTAAATTTATTCACTAAACTAGAAAATATTAAAAAGAAAGCACTTAAAATAGATCGTATGAAAATTTATGATATCTTTGCTCAAATGCGTTCTGATAGATTTAGCAAATACCCATATAAAGTTGGTGAGGAAATTATTGTTAATTCGCTTAGCGTTTTAGGCAAGGATTACACTAATATTATTAAAAAGGCAATAGGCGAGCGATGGATTGATTTATATCCATCTAAAAATAAAGAGAGTTTGTGCTACTGCACATCTTGCTATGATGTTCACCCATTTGTGCTCACAAACTATAACAACACGCTAGATGCTGTTAGCACGCTTTCTCATGAACTTGGGCATGCTGTGCAGGCATATTTATCTAGCAAGGCTCAGCCATATAATTATGCCGACACTCCTTCTCTTACGGGCGAAATAGCTAGCACTGTTAACGAAATTTTAACTAAAAAATATGTTATAGACAATGCAAAAACAAAAGAAGAAAAAATAAACGCAATAGATAGTTTATTAATTGATTTTTATGCTGCAATTTTTAAACAAAGTTTATACACTGAATTTGAACTTTTTGCAAGCGGAGAAATTGAAAAAGGTGAAATGCTCACTTTTGAGAAATTAAACAAAAAGTATAAAGAATTGCTAAAGATGTATTTTGGAGATATTGCTGGTGGCACGCATGGTAGCGAATATGAGTGGAGCCGGCTTCCACATCTTTATAGTCCGTTTTATGTTTATACTTATGTGGTGGGGTTTGTTAGTGCTTGCTTTATTTGTAGCAGGCTTCTTTCAGGAGATAAGGCTTACACAAATAAATATATAGAGTTTTTAAAAGCAGGCAGTAGCCTTAGCCCAACGGAACTTCTTAAAATTGTTGAGATAGATATTTGCGATGAAAAAGTTTATAATATGGCATTTAAATTGTTCGACTTATTTATTGATGAACTAAAAGAACTTTTGGAGGAAGATTAATGTTTATTTTAGTGTCTGGTGCTAGTGGCAGTGGTAAAAGCACCATAATTAAAGAAATTTTAAAGCATTTTGATAAAAATATTGCACTGCTTCCATCATCTACTTCAAGAAAAATAAGACCTGGCGAAATAGAGGGTGAGAATTATTACTATTTAACAAAAGAAGAGTTTGAAGATGCCATAAAAAATGGAGAATTTATAGAATACCAAAAAGTGTTTGAAAATGGCAATTATTATGGTGTTTCTAGGAATCGATATAACGATTATTCAAAAAAATACCCACTTTTAATTAAAGATGTTGATGTGCTAGGCGTGGAAAATATAAAGAAAGAAGATGATATAGACACGCTTTCTATCTATATTGATGTGGGAGATGACGAAGAACTTAGAAAGCGTTTAATAAATCGTGGAGACGATTTAAAAGATATAGAACTTAGAATTAAACGAAAAAGATTTGAAGATGGTTATAAAAATAAATACGATTATATTGTGCTTAATGACGACATAGAAAAGGCAATTTTAAAAACAAAAAAAATTATTGAAAAAGAAATAGAAAAAAGGAGCAAAAAATAATGGAACAAACTTATGTTATGATTAAACCAGATGGGGTTAAAAGACACTTGATTGGGGAAATAATTAAAAGGATAGAAAACAAAGGTTATAGAATTGTTAAAATGGAGATGAGGAAACTTCATAAAGAAATTGTGAGGGAGCATTATAGCCACTTAACTGATAAACCATTTTACCCTGAAATAGAGGAGTATATAATAAGTGGCGAAGTTGTGTGTATGATTGTTGAAGGGGAAAGAGCGGTTGAAGGTGTTAGGCAATTATTAGGCTCCACCGATGGACTTCTTGCCAGCCCTGGAACAATTAGAGGCGATTATGCAACCAGCAAAACATATAATCTTTGCCATGCAAGCGATAGCACAGAGAGTGCTGAAATAGAAATTAAAAGATTTTTTGGTTAGAAATGTGGTTTTTTAGAAAAAGAGATAAAACAAAACCTATAAAACACAAAAAAGTTAAAATTGGCTTTGCCTTAGGTGGCGGTGGTGCAAGGGGAATAGGGCACATTGGCGCACTTATGGCATTTGAAGAACTTGGGATTTTCCCAGACTTTATTGTGGGAACAAGTGCGGGCTCTATTGTTGGTGCCCTATATTCTTATGGGCTTTCGAGCAAGGAAATTGCAGACATTGCTTATTCTCTTAAAAAAACAGATATAAAAAAGAAAAATTGGTTTTTTATGCCTAGTTCAACTGAATTAATTGAAGCAACAATGCTAAAAGTGTTTAAGAAAAATTTAATGTTTAGTGAACTTAAAATTCCATTTTCGGCAATGGCTGTGAATATTAAAACGGGCAAAGAAGTGAAGCTTGATAGTGGATTTGTGGCAAAAGCATGCTGTGCAAGCAGTGCTGTTCCGGGTGTGTTTAAGCCAGTTGAATATGATGATATGGTTTTAGTTGATGGCGGGCTCACAAACAATGTTCCGGCAGATATAGCAAGAGAAATGGGGGCAAATGTTGTTTTTGCGATTGATGTGAACCCAACAAGAGCTGATGGCACAACTTCAACAAAATTATTTAAAGTGCTTTCTTCAACGCTTGGCGTGATGATGCAAGAAAATGTGCAGGCAAAATCTAGGTTTGCAGATATTTTAATAACCCTTAAAAATGTTCCATCATTTACTTCTAGCAAGGTTGGAGATATTAATGAAATGATTCAGGCTGGTTATGATGCTGTGATGGATAAGAAAGAGGAAATTTTAAATTTAATTAAGAAAAAACCAAAGATAAAGGATAAAATAATATGGCGAATAAATACCAAAGTAAAAAGCAAAAAACAATAATTACAAAACTTTTATTAATTGTTGTGCTGGCAGTTTTATGTGCTGTTTCGTTGTTATTTTCTAGTCCCATCGAAAAATCTCTTAAAATAGGCGATTATAAAAAAGTAAACAGTGCAGATGCCAGCGTTGTGAAAGAGAGCGATTTAAAGGTTCATTATATAGATATTGGGCAGGGTGATGCAACACTAATAGAACTTCCAGATAACACAACTATGCTTATAGATGCTGGCACGCCAGATTCAACGCTTATAAACAAATTAATTACATATCTTAAAGATGAAGTGAAAATTGAAAGCATAAATTATTTAATTTTAACACATAGCGATGACGACCATAGTGGCGGAATGGCAGAAGTTTTAAAAGAGTTTTGCGTTCAAAATGTTTATAGGCCTTTTCAGGTGGCATGCAAAGCAACAAAGGTTGGAACAAAAAATTATCCACTTTATGCAATAGATGAAGAAGATTTAAGCTCTTATTGCACTTACGACACAGATTATAACGAAACTGATGAAAATGGCTGGAGGACTGCTAGGGGATATAATGTTGCCTTTCAAAACTTTGTGAAGGGAATATATAAAGAAAAATGGGTTGATGATAGCGATGCTAGCGTTACTGTGTTTTATAACGGACTTAAAATAGAGAGCACAAACGCACAAAAGCCTTTCACTTTTGAATTTTTCGAGCCACATAAAATTAAAGATGTGTATAACAACGATTTAATGCTAGTTGGGAAAAACAATAAAACATTAGGTTATGAAGTTAAAAAATATAATGGCAAAAATAATTCTAGCCCAATTATGCTACTTGAATATAAAGAAAAATCTTTTGTGTTTACTGGCGATGCAGAAAAAGAAGTTGAAGCCGATTTTGTTGATAATTATAAAAATGATGCCACAACTATTGCAAGATTTTCAGATGTTGATTTTTATAAAGCAGGACATCATGGAAGTAGTACATCTTCAACAGAAGCCTTTTTAAAAATTTTAAACCCAACCTACACAGTTTGCAGTTGTGGCGAAAATAATAGTTATCATCATCCAAGCGAAGCCTTTTTAAAACGCTGGGAAGCACAAGTTGCAACACAAGGGACGGCAAGAGTTCAAAGTGAGCCATTTATTACATTTAAAAATAAAACAATAATAGCTGGCGTTGATAGTGATGGAAAACTAGCTTATGCCGTTGGAATTGAAACTGGAATATTCACGCTTAGGTGGTGGTATATAGCTAGTGGCGTGTTTATTATAGGCTCAGTTATAATAATCACAATTAAAGTTCATAAAAACAGTGCTGTTAAAACGGCAAAAAGTGCCGTTAGAAGCACACAAACAGCAAAAAGAGTGTATAAAAATTTTAGAAGTGGCAAATAATAATTATAGGAATAAATTAAAAGCAAATTATGAATTTTTAGAGGAAAATTCTGCATTTAATTTGTTCCTTTTTTATTTATGCAAACATGATTAATGATGAATAAAAGTTGTAAAAAAATGTGTCAAGTTTTTTAGCAAAAAAAATATTAAAAAATTTTTGAAAAACCTATTTACAAAACTTTTCTGCTATGCTAATATATCGTAAACCAACTAGGAGGAATTATTATGAACGAAGCAAAAAAAAGTTGGATAGGCGTAAATGAAGTTATTGCAAGAGATAGGGAATATGAGATTTACCATGAACTTAATTCTGGTATTAATTTGAAATATAAAGAATTTATTTTGAAAAGAGAAAAGGCACTAATTGAAGCTGAAAGAAGATATGCTATTCAGCGTGAAAAACTTAGAATCGCCGCGTTAAGAAAAGCTCAAGAAACAGAGCTAGAAAGAAGTGTATAAATAAAAAAACCATCACAAAAGTGATGGCTTTTTTGTTTTTATAAATTTTTTAACGATTCTTACAAATTTGTTTAAAACTAGATTTAATTTGCAGACAGCTTCTTTAGATTTTCTATCCTTCTTTTTGCGTAACTTTCGGCGGAAGTAAATAGGGCAGTTGCTCTTTCTGGGTTTGATTTTGAAAGGGTGAAATATCTGCTTTGAGTGCTTAAAAAGTCGGAATAGTTTTTATTTAAAACAGGATAATCTAGCATTAGGCTTGGTGTTTTAGTTGGGTTAAATCTATAAATATTAAAGTAGCCAGATTCCACGGCAAGTTTTTCTTGCTCAATAGATTTGCTCATGTCTGTTCCATGATTGATGCATGGGCAATAGGCAATAATTATTGCTGGACCGTTATGATTTTCGGCTTCAATAAAAGCGTTTATTGTGGCAGGCATATTTGCGCCCAAACTTACTTGTGCAACATAGGTATTTGGATAGTTTCTAGCAATTGCACCAAGGTCTTTCTTTTGAGTTTCTTTTCCACTGGCTGCAAATTTGGCAACGGCACCCATTGGGGTTGCTTTGCTTGCTTGGCCACCAGTGTTTGAATAAACCTCGGTGTCTAGCACCAAAATCTTTATATTTTCACCAGTTGAAAGCACATGGTCTAGCCCACCAAAGCCAATATCATAAGCCCAACCATCACCACCTATAATCCAAGTGGAAGTGTCAACAAAACTGCTTTTTAAATTGATAAGGTTTGAAATTGTAGGGTTAGTTTCGGCTTCTTTTTCTAAGTTTTTAACAATTTCTAGTGCTAAATTGTTATCTTTTTTATCTTGTTTTTGCCATAAAGCAAGCAGTTTTAAAGTGTTAGGCGAGCATGCTTTATTTTTTATAACAGATTCAACCAAAAGCATAAGTTGTTTTTGATTTTCTTTTCTTGCTTTATAGATGCCCAAACCAAATTCTGCATTATCTTCAAACAAACTATTAGCCCATGCTGGACCCATACCATTTGCATTTGTGGTGTATGGGCAAGAAGGGAAACTTCCGCCATAAATTGAAGAGCAACCTGTGGCATTTGCAATAACCAAGTTTTCGCCAAAAAGGTTTGTGAGCAGTTTTATGTATGGGGTTTCTCCACATCCAGCACATGCCCCAGAAAATTCAAATAATGGCTTTTTAAATTGACTACCCTTTATTGAAGAGATAGGGAATGGGGTTGTTGGGTTTATAACATCTTTTATTTCATTATATTTTTTAAGTTCTTGTGAGTAAATTTCGCTTGCAGGACGCATCACAAGGGCTTTATTTTTTGCAGGGCACACATTTGCACAAACAGAGCAGCCAGTGCAGTCTGCAGGGCTAATTTGAACGGTAAAATAATATCCTGGCATGCCAAGCGCTGGAATTTTAACGCAATCTGGCGCAACTTTTTCACCTTCTTTAATTAAATAAGGCCTAATTACTGCGTGTGGGCAAACAAGAGCACACATATTGCACTGAATGCAATTTTCACTTTTCCAGCAAGGAAGCATTGTGGCAGTGTTGCGTTTTTCTAGGGCACTTGTTCCAACTATTGTTTCGCCATTAGTTGCAAGCATAGAAACTGGAATTTCATTGCCTTTTTGCTTTTCTATTTTTTGCATAATATTAGAATAGAATGCACTTTGGCAAGCATTTTTGCAATTTTTGCAATCGCTGGCGCAAGATAAATTTGGCGTGCTATTTTCACTGGCAAACATTTTTGAATATTTAAATTCAAACAAATTTCCAAGGGTTTGGTCGATTGCTTGCATATTCATATTTAAAACTTTTTCGCCTTTGCTTGCATAGGTTTTAAGAGCCATATCTTTAATTAACTTAATTGCTTTTTCTTCTGGAAGAAGCCCGCTAAGTTTAAAGAAACAAGTTTGCATTATTAAATTTATTCGGCGATTTAATCCAACATTTTCTGCAATTTTTTCTGCATCTATTGCAAAAACACGCAAATTTTTATCAAAAATCGTCTTTCTTAATGAAATTGGCAATGCTTTAATAAAATCGTTTTCTGTTTTATAAGGGCAGTTTAAAAGAAGAACACCATTTTGTTTTATGCCAGAAAGAATATCTAGTTTGGTTAAAAATGATGTGTTGTGGCAGGCAACGAAATCTGGAGAGTCGATTAAATACGGAGCATTAATTTTACTTTTTCCAAATCGCAAATGAGAAGTGGTTAAACTACCACTTTTTTTACTATCATAAACAAAATATCCTTGCGCATCAAAATTTGTTTGCTCGCCAAGAATTTTAATAGTTGATTTATTTGCACTAACTGTTCCATCACTTCCAAGACCAAAGAATTTACAACTAATTACATCTTTTGGAATTAAGTTTATCTTTTTATATTCTTTCAAACTATTTTTTGTTAAATCGTCATTAATTCCAACGCTAAAATGATTTTTAGGGTGTTTTTCTTGCATATTTAAAACAACGCTATAAACATTAGATGGGGTGAACTCTTTGCTTGAAAGGCCATATCTTCCACCTAAAACTTTAATATTAGAGAGATTATGTTCAATAAGTGCACTAGAAACATCAAGAGCAAGAGGTTCAAAACTTGAGCCATCTTCTTTTGTTCTGTCTAGCACGGTGATGCACTTACAAGAAGCAGGGATTAGTTTTATAAATTCTTCGCTATAAAAAGGACGATAAAGCCTAACATTGATAAAACCAACTTTCATCCCTTCGGCGTTTAAATGTTTAATTGTTTCTTTAATTGTTACGCTTGAAGAGCCCATTGAAACAATTAAATATTCTGCATTTTTATCGCCAAAATACTCAAAAATGCCATATTTTCGCCCAGTTTCTGCAAAAACTAGAGAAAAAATGCTTTTTATATGCTTTTTAAATTCTGCATATTTAAGGTTGCCAGCTTCTCTTCCTTGGAAGAACACATCTTCATTTTGTGCTGTTCCACGCTGTGTTGGAGATAGTGGGTTTAAGCCTGTTGATTTAAATTTTAAAATCTCATCATAGTTTACTAATTTTTTTATAGTGTCATCACTAATTTCTTCAATTTTTG
>JAFSXW010000063.1 GCA_017443885.1 Clostridia bacterium
AACTTGCGTTGGAGTAAAAGTGTAAGAAATAAAGTTTGCAAATGATAGTGCCGTGTTATAATCTATATCACTTAATGGAAGATCATCTAAACCTAGTTCAATGTTAAATAATTCTAATTTAATATCAGCAATATCCACATCTGAATCTTTAAGCCTTAACTGAAGATAATCAGAATATTTGCTATCAGATACTATATATAAATTTTCTGGGCTTAATGCATTATATGGAATAAAACTTATAAGTTTTTGAATTGATGTGTCTTCTGCCAAAGTGCTTGCATTTTCGTCTGTGCCTTCAACTGAGCCTGCATCAATTTCAAATCCAATATCCACACTTTCAAAAACTGCATAGAAGCGGTCGTTTCCATTAAATGATGCTGAAAAAGACGAAGGATCATTTGCCACACAGAATGTGGTGTATGTTGCCTTTTCATCTGAAGTTTCTTCGCCATAAACTGATGTTATATAGTGCGGAGTTAAAACTGCTCCATGTGGACTAACCACATTAACTGCACCACCAAATCTCACCCAATAAGCAAAGCGAATGCCAGTGCTTTTGCCATTAACCATTGTTGGCCAATAAAATGATGTGAGAACTGGGAACTTTATTATTCTAACATCGTTTTCACTCAATTCTTCAAATGAATCAGTCCATTTATAAGTTGTTCCACCAACTTCATGGCCGTTGGTATATAGAGCATTATTCTGCTGAACTTGATAAACATATTCATAACCAGTGTCTATAAGTTCATAACCACCACTTCCCCAACCATAAAACAATGCTTCAATTTTTTCTGCGTCACTAAAAATTAGCTTTTGATAAACTGTTACATTTTGAACTATGTTTTTAAGTATGTTAGCAGCATTTTCTGTTAATTGTGCAGAAGTATAATATTCTCCAATTTGATAAGCTGGGCCAGCAGTTATTTCTTCTTTAAAATCGGTCATAAATATTGTGCCATCTTTTTCAATTTTATTTTCGCCTTGCTGCTCGCCAGCCGCATTAAATCTTAATTGTATAACAGTTATTTTAAAAGTTTGCCTATCAAAATCTAACACTAAATTATAATCAGACACACATTTTTCTGCCGTCATACTAACATCTCTTTTACCAGCAGTGGCACTATGCCCTGCTAATTTGTTTTCCTGAACAATATAATCGGCATTTGCTGTTGCCTTCTTTTCAACAAACAATATTTTATCGTAAGAGCCAAGAGGAGAACCCATATTTTCGCTAGAAGTGTTGCTATTGAGGTTTGAAACAAAAGATGTGTAATAGCCATTTGAATTATTCCATGCACACGCTTGTCCATTAACCTCACTTAAATAGTGTCCATCTGGCATCACTATACTAATTGTAAATGTGTCGTAATATTTTATTTTAAATTGAAGCGAATAAATGCCGTTTAATTTTGTTGCATTAACATTATTTTCTTTCATTGTGCCATCTTCTGCAATTGTTTCAAAGTAACTTGCAGAGATGCTTAAAACTGAACCAGCCAAATATCCACTACTACTTGAATTCGTTTGACTTGTTGTCTCATACCATTTCTCAGATTTTTCAAGTAAAAAGTTTTTATCTGGTTTTATAGAAACTTTTATATCAAATTCTTTAATTTCCCAACATGCATAAAACACCAAAGGAACAGTGTTTGAAGATTGGAACAAATTAAAATTGTTTTCTCCACTAACGCTAGATACCACGCATGTTCCACCTTGTTCATTTGCCGTTATTCTTGGTTTGTTTTCAAAAGCATTATTCGTTGGATTATAATAATAATATCCTTTAAAATTATATCCAGTGGCAGTTGGTGCTAAAAGCGTTGTTAAATTCCCATTTGCTAGATATGCTTCAATTTCACTGCCAATGCTAGCATAATATGGAATTATTATATCATAATACACTGTAACATTTTGATTGTCGTTATTCACCACCACTGCACTTTTGGTGTTAAAATTGTTAACAACTCCATTATCTGCACCATTATAATCTTTTAGCAAATAAATAAGTAAAGAGTTATTGCCTTTATCTTTTGCTAAATTTTTAAGCCTTGTTTTTTCACTATCGTCTAAACTATTGCCACTTCTTTTATCAATTTCATTAAGGTTTAAAATTTGCTCTGGCGTTATATTTTCACTTAAAAATTTTGTAACTAATCTAACTTTAACACCTTGCAATCTCCATCTAGTTTCAATTCTAACAAAATAGTTTTCATCCTGATTACTTCCGGCACTTTTATCTAGAAAATCCCAGATTAAAGATGTTCCACCATTAGATGCCACAGAAAAATAATATTTTTCACTTGTTCCTTGTGGTGCAAGGTTAATTTTATCTGAAATAGTTGCATCTGTTGGAAGTTTTATAAACCAGCCATATAAATCATATCCAGAGCACACAATACTAGGATATGGTATGCTAGAATCAAATTTTATAGTTATTTCTAAATATCCATTAACGCTATCATAATTTGCAATATCTGCACTAGACACAAATGTTTCCACACTGCCTGTAGATGAACTTATTCTTAGTTCTTCCTTCACCCTTTCTTGCATAACTTCTTTTATATTGCCATCTAGATCTTGCAGTTGCGTAGCATACCTTTCTGTAATCACTGCTAAATCACTTGTGTAATAGCGCACCTTATATTCTATTGGCACCCATTTTGCATAAAGGTTTAATGGATTAGAAGATGTGCTACCAATTCCATCACTAAGTTGTGCATCAGTTAAAGTAACCTTACTTGTTGCTGTAATCAGATTTTCCGTGCCTAAATATGCCCCACCTGTGCCATAAAAGCCCACAAATTTATAACCATTTCTATAAAAGGTTGGGTTTTCATCAGTTCCAAAATTAATTTTTTCTGTGTATAAATCGTTATATGTGTATGGCGTAGTTTCATCAAAACTAATAGGAGAAGTATCCGAAGATTGTTTTCCTTCTGGCTTATAATAAGCTCTTGTTGAACCATTATTACTTCTATCATCATTTAGATAAAACTGAACATAAATTTTCTTCACATCCCAAACCATATACACATCAAATTTAGCATCTTCGCCAGTTTTTGTTATCACATCTGGGGTTACGAAATCTTCGTTTATATAGCAACTTGAAATTACATTCGTTGTTGGGTTTATATTATAGCCAGAATCGGTTAATATCACATTATTACTTCTTGCCCAATAAAGTGGGTCGTGTCCATTCATTTTAACTCTACTAGTGCTAATATAGTTTTGATCATTTATTTTCGCATCAAACCAAACAAGCCTTAATTCTCCTTCAGATGGAAAATCGGATCCATTAAGTTTCACATTCTCACCATCTGGGAAAGTTTCTGGCTTATTATTTGGTTCGTAAGGCAGATATCTTATTATATAGTCATTTGCAACAAATTGAAGAGTCATCAAAACGCTATCTTTTGTTTTCGTTTTGTCTAACACAAACTTAATATGAGTGCTATTATCATTTGCACTTAGCGTTTCAGAACCACTTTTAGTTGTGATTATTGGAGCACTTTGATAACCCAAACTTAACACCCCATAAGGCATTGAAATTTCGGCACCTTTAAGCACTGTGAAATTATA
>JAFSXW010000064.1 GCA_017443885.1 Clostridia bacterium
GTCTCCATATCCAAATGCTATGAACCCTAATATGCAAAACGCACCTGGAATAAGCACTAATGAAAATAATTTACAGGGAAAAATATTAAAAAGCAATTCTGCAACTAAAAATAATGCTAAAAATATTCATACAGAAACAGATTTTGAAACTAAGCAGAATGAAGAGTTGATAGAGCAAGAAAGGCTTAAAGAGCAAACGATAAACTTTTTTGCAAGCAGAACATGGGTTAGAAAACCAAAGCAACAAGCAGATAACAATGAAAATGTTGAAGATGATGATTTAGATTTTGAAAATTATATTGAAAGGCTTTCTAGCGAATTAGACAATAGTGAGCAAAACAAAGAAGAAAAGCCTGAAACAGATGAAACCGATGAAGTGGTGAGCGAAGAAGAAATTGAGCCAACCACAGAAGAGATAGATGCCGAAGAAGAAAACAATTCTGATGATGCCGATATTGATGAACAAGCCGAAGATAATAAAGAAAGTGAATCAAATGAAGAGAATATAGGCATTAATGAAGAATCTTCAAACGAGAAACCTATTGAAGAAAATCCTAATAAAGAAGATAATAAGGAAGACACAAAAGAAGAAAGTGCTGTAAGTGGCGAGCCAAAAGTTATTTCTAAACTTGATTATTTTAAATATAGATTTATAGACAATAGCGCCGTTGGTGCAGGTGGAAAAGCCAAAGTTGAAGCACTTGCAACTAGATATGGTGCAAAACGAGAAGAAGGCACTAATGCTGGATTTATTGCTTCTAAAACTGGAAAAGCAGATAAACAAGATAATATAAACACATTTAATAATGAAGAAATAAACCTAGACTTTTCTAAAAAAGGCAGTGCTAAAGTTTATAAAAGTTCAAAAGCATTATCGGTGGCTAGCATAATTTTTGCAATTTTATATGCTATTGGTGGAGTTATTGCCTATATGATGTTAGGCGTTCCTGTGATTACAAACCAAAAAGCTGTTGCAATGACGATTAATGTGGCTGATAGTTATGTTAAATTTGTGGAAATTGGCGAAATGGTAAGTTTAGATGCCTACACTTTAACTTTAACCCTAGATGATGGCACAACAAAACAAATTAAAGCCAATAGAGAATTGGTTTCTAGTTGGCCTAACTGTGTTGATAGCGAAACTATGGTTGCAACACAGCTTGCTTCTAATGCAAATATAAGGCTAAGCTATGATGGCGCTTTATATAAAAACCTTAAGATAACAACTTATAAATATGTGATAGAAAGCGTGAAATACACAATCATAGATGGCACAAGTTTGTTTAATGAAGATTTATCTAATGTGCTTGTGGTGGTTAAATTTGTGGCAAAAACAGTGGATAGTAATGGCGACGAACAAAATTTAAAAATTAACGGGCAAGATGTGGTAAAACTTCAGCAAATTAAAGTGAACTCAACAAAACCAAACACCAATGGATATGTTGTAACTAATGGCACAAACACTATTTCTAGCATAGACCTTGATGATTATGGAACTGTAACTAATATAACCGCATATTAATTTTTAGTTTCAAAAAAGCTCACCAGAGAAGGTGAGTTTTTTTATGCATAAAATTTACTTTTTGGCAATAAATTTTAATAAGCTTTAATTTTGAAAATTATATAAATTTTTACATTTTTTGATGCTTTTTGGCAATGTTTTATAATTTTCTTTTAAGGTGCTTATAAATTATTTATTTATAATAAAGGAGCAAACACATTATGAAGATAATGAGTGTGAACATTAGGCCGTTTAAAGTTATTATTGCATTAGTTTTTGTGGCTGTTTTGGTTGCCGGCACCATGGCTCTCACAAAAACGCAAGCTGTTTATTTTGGCTATAATAGTTCTAGGCAAGTGCCTGTTTATAGTGTTGAAACTAGTGAAAAGAAAATTGCACTAACTTTTGATGCTGCTTGGGGGG
Source organism: Clostridia bacterium (assembly GCA_017443885.1). Lineage (GTDB taxonomy): Bacteria > Bacillota > Clostridia > Christensenellales > UBA1242 > UMGS2070. The sequence goes on from JAFSXW010000064.1 coordinate 1,925, forward strand.
CAGATAAAACAAGTAAAATCATTTCTATTTGCAAGGAAAACAATATTGATGTTACATTTTTTTTGGTTGGCTTTTGGGTTGATGCAAACCCAGATAAAGTGAAAGAAATTTATGAAGCTGGCTTTGAAATTGGAACACACAGCGAAACTCACCCACAAATGAGCAAATTAACCGAAAATCAGATAGAAAGTGAACTAACATCTTCATCAAACAAAATATCTGCTATCACTGGGCAAAAAGTTAGGTTTTTTAGACCACCTTATGGCGATTATAATAATTTATTATTAGAAACGGCAAAAAGGTTAGGGTTAATTACAATTCAGTGGAGTGTGGACACTCTTGATTGGAAGGGACTTAGTGCTAGCCAAATTCTTACTAGGGTTTATAGTAGTGTGCAAAATGGTTCAATAATTTTGTGCCATAATAATTCCGATCACATAACTGATGCTCTTCCGGAACTGATATCTTCATTAAAAGAAAAGGGATATTCTTTTGTGAAAATGGGCGACCTTGTTTACACTGAAAATTACACTATTGATAATAATGGGGTGCAACATACAAATTAATTGGAGGAAACAAAATGAACACGAGTTTTGAGAAAAACAATATTGTGATAATAAAGGGAAAGATAGACACAGAGCCGGAATTTAGCCACAGTGTGTTAGGTGAAGGGTTTTATAGCACAAAAATTAGGGTGGAAAGGCTTTCTAGTGAATTTGATTTAATACCAGTGACCATTAGCGAAAGGCTTATGGGCAATTTAAAGGTGGGAGATGTTGTTGCTTTAAAAGGGCAATTTAGAAGTTATAATAAAATGGTTGATGGAAAAAGCAAATTAATGCTAACTATGTTTGCAAGAGAACTTATTGATAGTGAAACCACTTATGAAACAAACCAAATAAATTTAGTTGGATATGTTTGCAAAGAACCCATTTTTAGAACAACTCCATTTGGCAGAGAAATTTGTGATATTTTAATTGCAGTTAATAGAGCGTATAACAAAAGCGATTATATTCCGTGCATTGCATGGGGCAGAAATGCAAGATTTAGCATGGGTTTAGCAGTTGGAGAAAAGATTGAACTTGTTGGCAGAATTCAAAGCAGAAACTATCAAAAGAAAATAGATGAAAACACAACTGAAACTCGCACTGCTTATGAAATAAGCATTTCTAGCATTCTTTTGGCTGATACGGGCGAAGAATATAGCTTAAATAGCCAAAATCAATCTTTAAATAATCAATTTAATTCTGGAGATAATTATTATTCTTCATTAAATGGCTAGTCAAAAGTGAAGAGTGGCGGATAAGCAACTGCGAGCAAGTGAAGCACACGCTTTGCGCGATTGAAGCATTGCCTATGGCAATGTGAAGCACAAACTCCGTTTGCATGAAGCGTTGCACTTCGTGCAACATTGCGGACGATTATTAAGTGAAAAGTGGCGGA
>JAFSXW010000065.1 GCA_017443885.1 Clostridia bacterium
GCAGAAATGATATTGTAAACGCAATTAAAAAGATCATTGAAGAAAAAGTTAGCCCAGAAGATATTAATGAAGAGAGTTTTAAAAAGTATCTTTCAACAGGAGATATGCCAGATATAGATTTATTAGTGAGAACGAGTGGCGAAAATAGAATAAGCGGGTTTTTGCTATATAATATGGCTTATGCAGAACTATATTTTGTTTCAAAGCATTGGCCTTCATTTACTGGCAAAGATGTTGACGATTGCGTGCTAGAATTTCAAAGTCGTCAAAGACGATTTGGTGCATAGGAGAAAAAATGCTTAAAAGAACAATCACAGGTTTGGTGATATTAATTTTAACGGCTGTTTGCATTGCTTTAAGGCTTGTTTCGCCTTTGTTTTTTGATGCATTTGTGCTTGTTTTAATTTATGGAAGCTTAATTGAATTTTATTTAGCGTTTAAAGTGGCAGATAAAAGGTTTTATCTTTTGCCTCTTATTTTGCTTCCAATAGGTTCGTGGGCATCTTTTAGATATTTTTATAATCCACTTATACTTGTGCTTTGTGGAGCACTAATTGTGCTTCTTTATAGTGCTTGCGCCGAATTAATTGAGAATGCAAAACTGCGTAAAAATAGTAACAATATTAGCGAAAACGATATTAAGCGAAGGCTTTTTTATAAAACTCAAACCACAATGAATGTTTGTGTTTATCCAGTGATCACTTTAAGCCTTCTATTTGGGCTAAATTATTTTGGGCAAACAATTGGCTTTATTGCAATAATTTTGCTTTTTGCTGTAACAATGTTTACTGATGTGTTTGCTTATGTGTTTGGCGTTTGGCTAGGCAAAAATCGCACAAAACTAACTCCTGAAATTAGCCCTAAAAAAAGCGTTGTAGGAACTATTTTTGGGTTTCTTGGTGGAATAGTTAGTGCTGGATTATGCTATTTGTTATTTTACCATTTAAATTTGCTGGGAGAGTTTAATATACCAGTTTCAAAGGCAATAATTTTATTTAGTATGATTGGTGTTTTTGGAAGCCTTGCAACGCAAATTGGCGATTTAATTGCAAGCGCTTTTAAAAGAAGAGTTGGAATTAAAGATTTTGGAAGCATCTTCCCAGGTCATGGTGGATTTACGGACAGGGTGGATGGTTTAATGATTGCAGGCGTTTTGGTTTACTGCATGTTTAGCGTATTAATTTAGGAGGCTGAGATGATTGTTTTATATATAATTGTTGCAATAATAATTTTGCTTGTTTTAATTACTGTGCATGAGTTTGGACACTACACAGCAGGCAAACTTCTTGGATTTAAAATAAACGAATTTTCTATTGGTTTTGGTAAAGCCATTTATTCTAAAACAAAGAAAAATGGCGAAATTTTTTCAGTTAGATTGCTTCCACTAGGCGGTTATTGTGCATTTGAAGGGGAAGATGAAGATAATCCTTCAAAAGATGCATTTAACAACCAAAAACCTTGGAAACGCTTAATTGTAACTTTGGCTGGTGTTCTTTTCAACTTTTTATTTGCAATTATTATGAGTGCTGTGTTTTTAATGGTTTCAGGATATGCTGTGCCAAAAATTTACACTCTTGCACCATCAAATTCTCAATTAGAAGTGGGCGACACAATTTTAAAGGTTAATGGCAAAAGCCTAGAAATTTATAGGCATTTAGCTGATGTGACAGCATCTTATAAAGAAGGCGAAAACATAACACTCACAATAGATAGAAATGGCGCAATTTTAGATGTTGTGATGAGTAAGCAAAATTATGAAGCTTATTATTATGTTGGAAATTTTGCAGGAGTTAGTGGCAATATTTTTGATGTTGGTGGAAATCAATTAAAAGAGCAAGAATTTATTGAAAGAGTTAAGGATATTTCAGTAAACTATGATGAAAATGGAAAAGTGCTTGATATTGTAATTCCGGCAGGTCAATTCTTTTATAAAAATGCTAATGGCGAGCTTATAGATTATGCCAGCGAAGATAGTGCTAAGAATTTAGTAACTGATGCAAGCATTTCTCTTGCTCCAAAAGGGGTAAGTCTAGGGTTTATTTATTCTAGCGAAGCAAAAAGTTATGGATTTTTTGAAAGTTTACTTAAAGCTTGGCCATTTGCATTTTATATTTGTGGGGTAATTCTATCTGCACTTGGTGGAATATTTACTGGCGCCACAAAACTAAGAGATTTAGGTGGAACGGTTACGGCAATTGGGCAGATGGCCCAAATAAGTAGTATGGGATTTAATCAATTCTTAATGCTATTCCCATTATTATCGCTTAATCTTGCAATATTTAATGTGCTTCCAATTCCGGCACTAGATGGAGCAAGGGCAGTGTTTATAATAATAGAGATGATATTTAGAAAACCAGTGCCACGCAAAATAGAAGGATATATTCACACTGTTGGTTTAATTTTACTTTTCGCACTTGTTATATTCTTAGATGTTTATCATATATTCTTTGTAAGATAAACTATAATAAAAAACTAAAGAGGCTAAAAATTTATGGAAATAGATGCAATCACAACTGCGCTTAATGAATACACGCAAAATAAATATGGTTTTAATTTAAGGTCGGCTCACCTTTTAGGTGAAACCTGCCAGCTAGAATTTAGCTATAAAGACGGCAGTATTCTTGATAAAAATACACGCAACGATTGCTCTATTTTTATTATGAAAAATTTGCCTGCTGGATTTGTTTATACAATAAAGTTCGTTAAAAATTATATAAACGAAGATGCAGTAAAAGATGAGATTAATAAATTTACACAAAAAAATTTCCCAGCCTTTGTTTATGAATTTGAAGCCTTAAAACAAGAAGATGGCTTAAATTATGTGAGTTTAAAAGCAAACACAAGGCTAAAAATTTATGTAACCAATAAGAATTTAGAAAATGAACTTAAAAATTATTTGCACGAAACTTTTGCTAGCGATTTTGAGGTTAAAATAAACTATATTGAAGATTCTAGCACAGAAGAAGTGGTTGTTGCCGAAGATTTAGAACTAGCACCGCAAGAAGTTCACGAAATAAAAGTTAGTGATGCTAATATGCTTTTTGGTGAAAAATTTGGCAATAGTGCCGGTTATATTCGTGATCAAATAAAAAATATTGGAAGTGATGTTGTTGTTTGCGGAAAAATAGAATACCTTAAACTTAGCGAAGTGAAAAGTAAAAAAGACGATAAAAAAGAAGAAAATATAGCACAAGAAGCAAATCAAGACGAAACTAATGAACCTTATGTGAGAAAATATTTAAAATTTAAACTAGAAGATTTCACTGGCAGTGTTTCGTGCATATATTTTGCAACAAAAACAACCATTGATAAGGTTATGCAATTAGAAGATGGAAACACTATTTTAGTGAAAGGCACAATGGAAGAAAATTCATTTAATAATCAGCCAACTCTTAAGATTAAAAGTATGGCAATGTGCAAGTTGCCAGAAAACTTTAAAGAAGAAAAGGTTTATAAAACAGAGCCAGAGCATTATAAGTATTGTTTTCCAGAGCCTTATGTTAGCAAAACTCAGGTGGATTTATTTAGCGTTTTATCTGGCGCAGAAGAAGAAGTTCCAGAATATCTTAAAAAGCATGATGTGGTTGTGTTCGACTTTGAAACCACTGGCCTTTCTGCAACAGATTGCTTTATTATTGAAATTGGTGCTGTTAAAATTAGAAATGGTAAAATTATTGAAAGTTTTGAAACTTTTGTGAACCCTCAAAAACATATAGACGATGATAGCACGCTTATTCATGGCATCACTGACGAAGATGTTAAAGATGCACCAATATATCCTCAGGCACTTGCAGATTTTTATAAATTCACAAGAAATTCAACGCTTGTTGCATATAATATTGCATTCGATTATAGTTTTCTTTCCACATACGGCGAAAAGGCTGGCTATAAATTTGATAATCCTCAAATTGATGCTCTAAAACTTGCCACCAAAAATGTTCATGGCACTAAAAACTATAAATTAAAAACCGTTGCCGATCATTTAGGAGTTCTTTTAGATAATGCACATAGGGCGGTTTATGATGCCATAGCCACAGCCGAAGTGTTTATTAAACTTGCTGGGCACATAGGCGAAAACGGCGAAATATAAATAATTAAGCAAAAATAAGGGCAAAAGCCTTTATTTTTTATGGGTTTTTAAATAAATTTTTTATAAATGCTTGCAAAACAGATATAATTAATATATAATAATATTGTAATTGATGCTTAGTTTGGAGTGGCAAAACGCCACTCCATTCTTTATGAAAGGGGGCTTTTATGGCAAATATAAAAAATTCGGTTGAAGATTTTTTAAAACCAACCATAAACAATTTAGGGTATGACCTAATCGAAGTTGATTTTAGCAAAAAACAAAATGGCGATAATTTAACAATTTTTATAGATAAAAAAGGCGGTGTTAGCCTAGATGATTGTGCACTTGTTCATGAAACGATAGACCCCTTACTAGATGAACTTAACCCAACTAATGATGCACCATATTATTTAAATGTTTCAAGCCCAGGTTTAGATAGACCCATTAAAACAGATGCAGATTTAGAAAGAAATTTAGGCGAAGTGCTTGAAGTTACTTGCTACCAAAAAGTAGGAACAAAAAAGCATTTCGTTGGTGTGCTTTTAAATTTTAATAAAGATAGCATCACATTAGAAGAAGATGGCAAACAATATCTGCTAGATAGAAAAAATATATCAAAACTAACAAAATATATAGAGTTTTAAGGAGAATGAAAATGACAAATAAAGATTTTTTTCAAGCATTAGATGAATTAGAAGAAACAAAAGGAATTAAAAAGGAGTTTTTTATTGAAACGCTAGAATCTGCTTTAGCATCTGCATATAAAAAGAATTTTGGCGAAGCAAGAAAAGTTGAAGTGAAACTTAATAGCGATAAAAACACAATAAAAGTTTATGCGTATAGAACAATCGTTGAAGAAGTAACTGATCCTGATGTTGAAATTAGCCTAGAAGATGCTAAAAAAATTAAAAAGACAGCTAGCCTTGGTGACACTCTTAGTGAAGAAATAACGCCAAAAGATTTTGGTCGTATTGCAGCAGGAACAGCAAAGCAAGTTATAGTTCAAAAATTAAGAGAAGCAGAAAGAAGCATGGCATTTGGCGAACTAGAAAGCAAGGTGGACACTTTAATTAACGGCACAATTAGAAGAAATGATGGTGAAGCCGTTTATATCGAACTTTCTGGCACAACTATCGAAGGCGTTATGATGTCTTCCGACCAAATCCCAAACGAAAAATATGAAGTTGGCGCAAAAATTAAAGTTTATATTAAAAAATTAAGAGAAACTGCAAGAGGCGTTCAAGCAATAGTTTCAAGAAGCACACCTAATTTTGTTAGAAAACTATTTGAAGCCGAAGTTCCAGAAATTACTTCTGGCGTTGTTGAAATTAAAAACATAGTGCGTGAAGCAGGATATAGAACAAAAATTAGCATCACAACAAAAGATCCTAATATTGATCCACTTGGTGCATGTGTTGGAAACCGTGGTGTTAGAGTGAATGCTATTGTTAGCGAACTTGGCGGAGAAAAAGTTGATATAATTGTTTGGTCAGACGACCCATTTGAATATATTGCTCGTGCTCTTAGCCCAGCAAAAGTTGTTAGCGTTGAAATAGATGAAATTTTAAAACAAAGCAAAGTGGTTGTGCCTGATGATAAACTTTCACTTGCTATTGGTAAAAATGGTCAAAATGTTAGGCTTGCCGCAAAAATTACTGGCTGGAAAATAGATGTTAAGAGCGAAAGTGTTGCAAAACAACTAGAAAAAGAAACTGAAGTGAGCCTTGATGCTGATGCTAGTGATGCTGGCGATTTATTCACAGATTTAGACGATTAAAAAATTAAAAGGATTTTTATGGCAGAAATAAAAAAACAACCACAGCGTATGTGCATTGCATGCAGGGAAATGAAAAACAAAAGTGAGCTTGTGCGTTTTGTTAAAATAGATAATGATGTTGTTTTAGATAAAACAGGCAAAATGGCAGGCCGCGGTGCATATGTTTGCAATAAAACAGAATGTATGGAAAAATGCGTAAAAACGAAAGCACTTAATAGGGTTTTTGCTCAAAATATTAGTGCCGAAGTTTACGAAAAAATTAAGGAGCAAATTAGTGCAAAATAATTTATTTAGTTTTGTTGGTTTTGCACTTAAAAGTGGAGCAGTTGTTTTTGGAACAGATAATTTGCTAAACTGTAAGGAAGTTCCACTAATTATTGCAAGCCCAGTTTTAAGTGAAAATGCATTAAATAAACTTAAAACAAAGTTTTATAGAGTTGTAGTTTATGATAATTATAACAATCTAAATTTAAAAGGCAAGGTTTGTGGAATCACAAACAGTGAACTTGCAAAAAAATGCTATCAGATATTAACTGAAACAAATAAGGGGGCAAACACCATTGAGTAATCAAGAAAATAAAGATAAAATGAGCCTAGAAGCAATTAAAGAAGTGCAAACATTATTGAGAAACAACACTGTTTCTTCTATTTTGCTTGCTGTAAGAAAATCTAGAAGCAATGTTGATAGTTTAATTAGCTCTTTAAGGATTAAACAAAGAGATCTAATTAATGAAGCAAAACAGCAGGCGGAAGAGGCGCGTGTTAAAGACCAGGCAAAACAACAGCAAAGTGTAGTGAAACAAGCAGAGCCAGTTCAAGATGTTTCTTTTAAAGAGGCAATGCAACAAAAAGCATCATCATCTCATCAAGTTAGGGCTGGGCAAAACTCAAATAGGCCTCAAACAAGAGTGTTTGATAACAAAGATAATCGAAATGCTAATGGTGGTATGCGTAAGCCTTTTGATAATAAACCAAGGCAGTTTGATAAATCAAAACCAACCTTAGATGGTAAAAAACCTTATGGACCAAAACCAGCAGGCACTGGTGCTAGGCCACAAGGAATTAAACCAAAAGAAACTTATGATGCAAGCACGCTTATTAAAAAAGATAATAAGCAAGCACCTAAAAAGAAAACTTTTGAAAGAAGTGATGATAAAAAATCCATGAACAAAAAAGCACTTGTTATGCGTGGATATGTTGAAGATGAATCTCTTGCAGATGAAGATTATGTTGCATCTGGAAAAAGAAAGAACAAAAAAGCAAAAGAAGTTGAAAGGGTTGTTGCTCCTAAAATAGACCATGCAGTTATAACCACCGATAATTTAACAGTTAAGCTATTAGCAGAAAAAACTGGTAGGTCGGTTGCCGAAATTATGGGCAAATTTTTGCTTCTTGGCAATATTGTAAATATAAATTCTAATATAGATTTTGAAAGTGCACAACTTATTTGCGAAGAATTAGGCGTAACCCTAGAGAAAAAACATGAGCTTACATTTGAAGAACAAATGGCACAAAAACATAAAGAAACCATTGAAAACGAAAGCGACTTGCAAAAACGCCCACCAGTTATTACTGTTATGGGGCATGTAGACCATGGTAAAACAAGCCTCCTAGATTATATTAGGAAAACAAGTGTAACATCTGGCGAAGCAGGTGGTATCACTCAACATATTGGCGCCTACACAATTAGTGTTAAGGGCGAAACGATCACATTTATCGACACGCCTGGCCACGCCGCTTTCACGGCAATGCGTAAGCGTGGTGCAAACTTAACGGATATTGCAATATTAGTTGTTGCAGCAGATGATGGTGTTATGCCTCAAACCATTGAAGCAATTAAACATATAAAAGAAGCAAAAGTTCCAATGATTGTTGCAATAAATAAAATTGATGTGCCAACTGCAAATATTGATAAAATTAAACAACAACTAACAGAATATGAAGTTATCCCAGAAGAATGGGGTGGCGATGCAATAATGATACCAATTTCTGCTAAAACTGGTGAAAATATTGATAAACTGCTAGAAATGATTTTATTTGTTAGTGAATATCAAAATTTAAGGGCAAACCCTAAGGCTGATGCTAGTGGTTCTATTGTTGAAGCAAAACTAGATAAAGGAATGGGAAGTGTTGCAACTGTTTTAGTTCAAAACGGAACTTTGCATGTTGGAGATTATGTTATTGCCGGCACATGCTCTGGAAAAGTTAGAGCAATGATAAACGATAAAGGGGCTCATATTAAAGAAGCAGGGCCATCTATTCCTGTGTCTATATTAGGGCTAACTGGTGTTCCTAATGCTGGCGATTCACTTTATGTGGTTGATGAAAAATTATCAAAACAAGTTTTGGCTGAAAGAATTGAAAAAGAAAGAATGGGCTTAATTAAAAAGGCAGATTTATCTGTAGATTCACTTATGGATAAAATAACAGAAAGCAACTTTAAAGATTATAATGTTATCATAAAAGGTGATGTTAGTGGAACGGTTGAAGCCTTAAAAGAAACTCTTAGCACAATTTCAAATGATGAAGTGAAGGTTAGATGTATTCATGGTGGCGTTGGTGCAATTAATGAAAATGATGTTATGCTAGCACAAGCTTCAAATGCTCTTATTATTGGCTTTAATGTTAAACCAGATTTTAAAGCAAAATTACTTTCAGAAAAATATAAAGTTGATATAAAATTCTATAAGATTATTTATGAAGCTATTGAGTATGTAACTGAGGCTATTGAGAAACTTAAAGCACCTAAATTTGAGGAAGTTGTTTCTGGTCATGCTGAGGTAAGGCAATTGTTTAAGGCTAGCAAAGTTGGTGTGATCGCCGGATCTCATATGCAAGATGGAAAAATTACCAAAAATAGTAAAGTGCGAGTTTTAAGAAAAGGCAAAGTTGTGTTTGAAGGAAATATCGCAAGCCTAAGGCGTGAAAAAGATGAAGTTAAAGATGTTAGCGCAGGGTTTGACTTTGGTGCCACAGTTGAAGGCTTTACTGATTTTGAAGTTGGCGATATTTTAGAAGCATATTCTTTAGAAAGAATTTAAAAAGGAGAAATAAAAATGCCAAATAGCGTTAGAATGGCAAAAATTGATGCTCAAATCCAAAGGGATATTAGTTCAATCATTAATGGCCTTAATAACCCAGAACTAGAAAATACAATAATTTCGGTTTCAAGGGTTCAAACTAGTGCGGATTTATATGTTTGCAAAGTTTATTTAAGTATTTTAGGTGATGCGGTTAAGAAAGATAGAATAATGGCTATAATAAACAACGCAAAAAATTATATAAGGCGAGAATTAGCCCACAAAACCATTTTAAGAACAGTGCCAGATTTGGTGTTTGTTTTAGATGATTCGCTTGATTATAGCGAAAATATAAATAAAATTATAGATAGTATTTCTGGGGAAATTAATGATTAAAAAGATAATTGAAACAATAAAAAGTGCAAGCAAGATAACCATTTTCGCTCATATAAAAACAGATGGCGATGCAGTGGGGTCGTCCCTTGCACTTTTTCAGTATATAAAAAGTTTAGGCAAAAAAGTTTGCATTAGTATAGATAGCGTTATTCCTGAGCATATTTCTTTTTTACCTAATATAGACCTTGTGAATAAAGGCGTTTTTTATGATGGCGATTTAGCCATAACTGTTGATTGTGCTGATGAAGATAGGCTTGGAAAACTTAAAACTAGGCTTAAAAAATTTGGCACATTAATTAATATTGACCATCATCACGATAACACTAATTTTGGGGATATTAATTTTGTTAAGGGTGGCTATTCTAGCACATGCGAAGTGCTATATGATATTTTCACCGAAGCAAAAATAAATATAGATAGTATTATGGCTCAGGATTTAATGGTTGGGATTTTAACCGACACTGGAAATCTATTCTATGATAGTGTAACACCAGATACATTTAAAAAGGCAGGGGAACTATTAAGATTATCTAATCAAAAATTAGAATATTTCACAAGAAACTTGTTTTCTTCTATTCCCATGACAGTTTTTGAACTTAAAAAACGAGTTTATCAAAACATTAGATTTTATGAAAACAATAAAATTGCACTTATTCCAATTAACCATAAAGACTTAATAGAATGTGGTGTTGATATGGCAGACACTAAGTCTGTGCTAGAAATTGCAACAAATTTGAAAGATGTTCTAATTTCAATAGAGATAAGTGAGTGCGAAGAAAATCTTTGCTATGTTTCGTTTAGAAGCAAAGGAGATATAGATTGTTCACGCTTTGCAGCAAGTTTTGGTGGTGGCGGGCATAAAAACGCCTCTGGTTGTAGGCTTTATAATAATTTAGAAGATACTATTAAAAA
>JAFSXW010000066.1 GCA_017443885.1 Clostridia bacterium
AAGCTGCTCTTGCAACAGAAGGCTTCTTATCTGCTGCTTCTTTCCAGGAAACAATAAGAGTGCTTACTGATGCTGCAATTAAGGGCAAAGAAGATCCACTAATTGGATTAAAAGAAAATGTTATTATCGGCAAACTTATTCCTGCAGGAACAGGTCTCAGAAGATATCGTGATGTTGTTCCTAGCCAGCAAGGAGTAATCACTAAAGAAGAAGTTGAAACACCTTCAAATGAGGAAACCGAAATACTAGAATAAAATAAAAAAGCACCCATAAATAAAGGGTGCTTTTTTGTTGAGTATTTTTTAATTTATAAACCATCGTAAAAAATGGTTTTTTCTTTGTTTGCTACTAACATTTTTACTATTTTGCAGAAAATTTAAATATAAATAGCGGTTAATAAAAAATTTATGAACAAATCTGCAAAATTTTAAGCATTAAGCCTTGAGTTAACTTCCTTTTCGCCTAAAATACACATAATTTCGTATAAATCTGGGCTGTTTTTGCGTCCAGTTAGGGCAAGCCTAATAAATTCGCAAGCCTTGGCTGTGTTGCCTTTAAAAGCGTCAGGATTGGCTTTATATGCTTTATTATCTGTGGCATATCCAAGTTTCTCTGCTAAGACTTTAACGCCATTAAACCAATCTTCTTTGGTTGAAGGTAATATAAAACCATTTTTATAGGCTTTTATAAATTCACTAAAATTAGCTTCATCTTGTTTTTCTAGTTCGCTTATTTCTGGTTTATTCCACATATAATCAAAATACTCTTTAACCATACTCCAAGCATAAATATCTTTTCTAGGTTTTATCGTTTCCCTGTCTATATTAAACACGCGGATGGCATAATCTTTATTTTTAATTAAATATTCGGCAAATGGTTTATCAAACTCTTTTGCCCAAGTTAAAACATTGTTATAAACTTCCTCCGCACTCATTTTGCTTATAATAGTTTTTGATATATCGTTTAACTTATTGAAATCAAACATAGGGTTGTTTGAACCAATTTTAGAAATTGAAAAATTAAACTCTTCGTAGTGTGCTGTTGGGTTTTGTGCACGCCATAATTCAAAATCACTATTCAGCAAATTAATAAGGTATTCAACAACAGCAGTTTTAGGATAGCCTTTTTCAATAAAGAACCTAGCATCTGCTTCTGGATCTTTGCGTTTAGATAGTTTTCTTTTGCCACCATTATCATCATTTTTGCAAATAACAGGTGTGTGGGCATACTTTAGGCGTGGAAGATTAAACGCATCAAATAGCTCAAGATGAGAAGCAAGTGAAGGATACCATTCTTCACCACGAACAACAATGGTTGTTCCCATTAATGTATCGTCTACTAAATGCGCTAAACTGTATGGAGGAATGCCGTTGCTTTTAAGAAGCACGATATCTTTATTGTTTTCTCTTATAGTTCTTTTGCCTTTAATTAAATCTTCAAATTCAAATTGATTATCTGGATTGCCTTTAGAAAGTAATCTAATTGCAAAAGGCTTGTTTTCCTTTAAATTTGCCTCAATTTGCTCTATTGTTAATGCTCTGCAAGGATCTTTTCCGTCTATATCTTCACTTTCTTCTAGTTCTTGATTTCTGCGGTCGATAATATCTTGCTTAGATTCGCTCTTATTGCAAAAACAAGGAAATGCTCTGCCAATGCTAACAAGGTGCTTTGCAAATGCCTTATAAATATTGGTTCTTTTAGACTGAATATAATCGCCATAATCGCCAATTTGCTCTAAACTTCCTCTGTAACCTTCGTTTGGGGTAACATTATAGTAGCAAAGCATGTCGTATGCTATCTCGCCAGCATTTTTAACTTCTCTTTTTTGGTCTGTATCTTCTAGACGCATATAAAACACACCATTTGATTGCTTTGCAGTGAAATAATCAATAAGTGCGCCATAAATAGTTCCAACATGCAAAAAACCTGTTGGGCTTGGTGCAATTCTGGTAACCTCAGCACCTTTTGGTAAATCTCTCTTTTTATATTTATTTAGATAATAATTTAAGTCTTTATCTATCTCTGGGAATAGCAAATCTGCTAATTTATTATAGTCCATAAAATTTCTCCTAAAAATTGCAAAAAATTAAAAAATTGTTAAAAAGCAACTTAGAGGTTGTGCCGCTAATTTATTGGTTTTTCATCTAAAAAAGTTGCTTGCATATCAGCTAAATGAATTAGAAGTGCTAGTGGATACATATTGTATGCCTTATTAAAGTCGTAGCTTCCACCAATCACTCTTCTATCGAACCCGCCCATGTGCCAGTTTATTGCCATGGCTTCTTCTCGTGTGAGTTTTATAAATCCTGAAAGCATATAAACGCTTTTTTCTCCATGCCCATAAGGAAGAGAATCGTCAGTTGTGTAATATGGCTTTTGAACCCATTCGCCATTTTCTTTCACATTTCTCATTTCAACTTTATATGTGTTTGTTTTGCAAAGGTCGTGAAAAAGAGCAATAATTGCAACGCTTTCTCTATTATAATTTTCTTCGCCGAACTCGCTATCGCAAAGCGCAACCATTCTTTCATACACATTAAGAGAATGGGCACATAAGCCACCTTCTTCGTTTAAATGATATTTACTGCTTGCAGGAGCAGTAAAAAAGTCGGTGGTTTCTAAATAGGCAAGTAAATTATCAATGCCTTCACGCTTAATATCTTCCTTTGCAAGCATTAAAAAAGTTTCTTTATTTTGCTGAATAATTTCTTTTTCCATATAAAATAATTATACACCACTTTTATAGTTAGTGCAAGTGGAAAAAATAAAAACAGCCCCAACATAATTTATTTATATGATTAAAAAAATTTAAACTTTAAAAACAATTGTATAAAATGTGCAAAAGTTTCATTTAAAACCTAAAAAAGATTATAAAAAATGCAAAAAATGCGAATTTTAAATTAGGTATTTACAAAGCTTTGCGCATGTGATATTATATTTTATATGGAAATAGCAAATAGCCAAGAATATTACGATAAGATGCTTAAAGATGCAATACAAAAACTAAATTCGCTTAAAAGCGTATGTGGTGGCGAAGGCGTTGCGTATTTTTTAGATGATAATTTTGTTATTAAAGAATTTACCAACAAAAAAGATATGTTCACTTTTAATGCAACTTTTAATGCGTATGTTGAAGATTTAAAATGGGCGAGAGAAGAAGGCGTTAATATGCCTAAAATATATTCTCATTTAAAGCTTGAGGATAAAACTAGAAAGTGGCCATATAGATATTTTATTTTGGAAGAAAGGTTTAAATATGATAACATTTTTCCAAATTATATAACAGAATTTTATGATGATTGTAAAGATGTTTGCTCGGCTAGTGAATTTAGTGAAATACTGCACAACCCAGATAGAAACAAGGGGATTTATAGAGAAATTTTAAATAGATATTACAAAAAATTTATTGAAGCAAATCAAAGATTATATAATTTAGAAGAAAGCAAAGTTGCAAAATTTGTAAGTGATATTTTTAAATATAATATGGAGGCGCATGCAAGTGAAACAGATGTGCATGTTGATAACACCTTTATTTCAAAAGAAGGAATATATTTAATTGATCCTTATATTGTTTTAGGATATAGGGTGCCAGACCTTTATTATTTAACCAATATTTCAATAGAGGAAATATTTAGATTGTTCTACACAAACGATGTGCCCAATTGTCCACATGAATATATTGCTGATACATTAGCAGATGGGTGTGGTTATTTTGATAGTAATTTAATTGAAGCAAATAAAAAATGGTCTTATGAAGCCCAACTTCGATTTTTAAAAATTATGAATAAATATTGCGATAATCCAGTTTTTAGAAATAAAAGAGTATTTGAAGGGATATCAAAGGAATTAGAAAAAATATATGGCAAAGAACAATCTATGAAATTGCTTGATAATATATCCTATGAGCCAGAAAAATAAAAAATAGCATAAAAACATGCTATTTTTTATTTTATGAAAATATTTTTGCAGTTTTTTATGTTAAATACTAACAGTTTTGTGTTTAAATTGTTAATAACTTGCAATTTTTCTCAAATATATCCAAAAATTAGTGTTAAATATTCATAAAGTTTAAAATCCCTTTATATATGCATGTGGCAACTTTGTCTTGATAACTTTCAGTTAAAAGAAGTGCTTCATCTTCGCTGTTAGATAAAAAACCGCATTCACAAATAACAGATGGGGCAGTTGTGCATTTAAGCATAAAATAATCTCCAACTGAAACGCCTTTATCGCTTGAAGGAAGTTCATCTTTAAAAAAGGTTTGAATTGAAAGAGCCAAGTTTCTGCTAATTTCACTGGATTTATCATAGAATACTTGCGCACCACGAAGTTTTGAATTTGTAAAACTATTCATATGAATGGAAACAACCATATTAGGCTTTGTTTGCTCTATAACTTCTTTTCTTTTTGCCATATCGCGTTTTTTGTAATTTGTGCTATATAGGCCATATAAGCCATTATCGCCACTTCTGGTCATCACTATTTTAATGCCTAATTTTTGTAATTTAGTGGCTAACATGTTTGCTATTTTAAGGTTGATTTCGGCTTCCTTAACTTTGCTAATTCTTCCAATAGATCCGGGGTCTGGAAAACCATGCCCAGCGTCTATAACAATAGTGTAGTTCATGCTGGGGGCATCTTCAGTGATTGCTGAAACTACTTGGTTTTTTTTAGAAAAAAAACTTGTAAAAAAACTTGATGTTATTATAATTAATGCAATTGCCGAGATAGAAATAATTTTTAGCGTAATATGTTTTTTTGCCATACTAAATTCTATTTTTTTGTTTTACAAATTATGCTACTTATTTTTCTTTATTATCTTCATTATTATTATTTAAAGGTGCATCTTCAAAATAATGTTCAACATAAATATATGGAAAGGTTTCGGGGGCAAGCGAGTAGGTAATTACATGTACCTTGCTTTTTTCTATTTTTCCTGTTGGCACATTATTTGTGGCATCTTTTATTTTCTTTATATTTGCTTTCTTAAATTTTTTATATTTCATAAACAAAATCGCCTTACTTTTAATTTTATATTCCTTGCAAAATTTTTAATAATGTTTTAATATAATTATATGATTAGTTTGCCAGAAAAGTTTAAAGAAAATATGAGACATTTGCTTGATGAAGATTGCTATGAAAAATTTTTATCAAGTTTTAATGATGAAGCAAAAAGGGGAGTTGTTATTAACACAAAAATAGCAAGCTCAGATTTGACTTGCAGATTTTTGCCAAAACTCATTAAAATTCCTTTTGCAAAATCAGGCTACGCTATAAAATCAAAAGAAAAATTTGGAAACACTTGGGTTCATCATGCAGGGCTTATTTATATGCAAGAGCCTTCTAGTATGGCAGCCGGAAATTTGGTTGAAAATAAGGAAAATTTAAAAATTTTAGATTTGTGTGCCAGCCCTGGTGGAAAAACTATTAACGCATATCTTGCTTGTGGCAAAAATTCGGTGATAGTTTCGAATGAAATAAATAAAGAAAGGGCTAAAATTTTATTTCAAAATATTGAAAGACTAGGAC
>JAFSXW010000067.1 GCA_017443885.1 Clostridia bacterium
AGCCGAGAAATCTCTAATAAGAATAGATCTCTCCACGCACTTCGTTTGGTCGAGATGACATATTGTAAAAATAAATCCACCACTTTTCACTAGCACGCAGTGCGATTCACTCTTCACTTAATAATCGTCCGCAATGTTGCACGAAGTGCAACGCTTCATGCAAACGGAGTTTGTGCTTCACGTTGCCTTAGGCAATGTTTCTCGCACGCAAAGCGTGTGCTTCACTTGCTCGCAGTTGCTCATCCACCACTCTTCACTTTTCACTTTTCACTTTTCACTAGCCCAAAGGGCGATTCACTCTTCACTCTTCACTCTTCACTAGCACGCAGTGCGATTCACTCTTCACTTTTCACTTCTGCCAACGCCCCATCTTTAAATGGCGCTTTTATTATAACACTATAAATGGTGTTTGGGCTAATGTTTTTAGAGTTTTTAATATAGCATTTAATATAGTTCCTTGAATGGCCTTCATAATATCCCTGCTGTGAAACTTTGCCCTCAATCAAAATTTCTTCTTCTTTTCCAACTTGGCTTTCAATAAAAGATGTTTTAAGTTCATTTTTAAGTTCCGTTAACTTCTTAATTCTTTCTGGAACATTAGTTGCAACATTTTTAAGTTTTTCTGCTGCTGTTCCACTTCTAAGTGAAAATGGAAAAATATGCATATCTGCAAAATCGGCTTTTTTGCAAGTGTTATAAGTTTCGTTAAATAATTCGTCAGTTTCAGTTGGAAAGCCAATAATTATATCTGTTGTGATTGCTGCATCTTTAAAATACTTTCTTATGAGTTTTATTTTGTCTAAAAATTCTTTTGTTGTGTAATGCCTATTCATTGCCTTAAGCACGCTATCACTTCCACTTTGCAAAGATAAGTGAAAATGTGGGCAAAAATTATCTAATGATTTTAAAGTTTTTAAAAACTCATCATTAATTATTCTCACTTCAAAACTAGAAAATCTAAATCTAACATTTTTGCCTTTAAAAAGCAAAGCAACATTAATAAGAGATTTTTTATTTTCTAAATCTTCGCCATAAGCAGAAATATCTATGCCCGTAATTATTATTTCCTTAGACTGTGTTGCTAAATTATCTATTTCAGCATTAATACTCTCTAAACTTCTGCTTCTGCTTCTGCCCCTTAAATATGGAATTAAGCAATACGAACAAAACCTATTGCACCCATCTTGTATTTTTATATATGCACGAGTGTGTGATGGAAGTGGAGAATATATATCTTCATAAAAAGGCTCTATATCCAAATTTTCTTTTTGCTTAACCGCATCTTCTATTATGCTTTCTGCTATTTGCATTTTAGATGATGTTCCCACAACTAACTTAACATTTTGCCTTGCTATAAACTTTGATTTATCATGCTGACTAGAACATCCACAAATATATATTTTAGCATTAGGATTTAATTTTAAAACCTTGCTAATAAGCCCCCTAGATTTTCTTTCTGCTTCATTTGTTACTGCACAAGTAGAAAGCACATAAACATCTGCCTCTTCTAATTTAAAAGAGATTTCAAAGCCTTCATTTTGAAGCCTTTTTGCAATCGATTCACTTTCATATTGATTAACCTTGCACCCAAGTGTTATAAAACACGCTTTCATTCCACATCTCCATTTTTTTGCAATTTTGCATTTGTTTTTATGTTTTTTAGTTAAATTTTTATTATAAAAATCTATTTTTGCACTTTTTCTAACATTGCCCCTATCACGCTTGCAGAATATATTGCTGCCGTTTCCGTGCGTAAAATTCGGTTCCCTAAGCTTACGGATATTGCACCATTTTCTGTTAATATATTTGCTTCTTCTTTGCTAAAGCCACCCTCTGCCCCAATTATAACTGCAACATTTTTAATATTTTTTTGCCCACATAAATTTTCATAAAGTGTTTCTTTATTTTCATTTTCATAGGCAAAATAACAAGCATCAAATTGTTTAATTTCGTTTGTTACTTCATTAAAAGAAAGTGGCTTTTCGTTTGTTGTCATAAGCACGCTTCGCCCACACTGCTTGCATGCACTAATAACTATTTTATTTAATTTATCTAGCCTAGATGTGCTTGGCTTAACATCGCAATATGCGCTACTAAACACCAGCATTTGTGTTGTTCCAAGTTCTGTTAGTTTTTGTGCAATTAGGCTTAATTTTTCGCCTTTTGCTAGTGCTTGAAACACTGTTAAATTAAAACCTATTTCGCTTTTGTTTTCTTCTATTTTTTCCACTTTTAAGATAGCTTCTTTCTTTTTAATTTCAATGACAGTGGAAATATAATCAAAACCATCGCCACAAAATAACACAACACTTTCATTGGGTTTTATGCGCATAACATCTATCATATGGTGAAATTCATCACCAGAAAGAGTTATATTATTGCCATCAAACAAATTTTTTTCAAAATAAAATCTTTTTCTTTCCATCTTAAATTTATTATGCCTTAATTGTAAAATTTTGTCAATAAAAAGGTTAAATAAAAACACGGTGTTTGCCGTGCTTTTTATATCGTTTTGCTAAAATAAATTATTAAATTTTTTATTGTAAATAAAATTTAAACTTTATCTTGAAATTGTTTGCGTTTAGAATATGCATTTTTGCTGATATTTTTATCGAGTTGAGAAATAAGTTCTTTATCTTGTTTAGATAAAGTTTTTGGCATTTCAACCACAATTTTTGCGTATAAATCGCCATAAGAAGCTCTATTTAAAACTTTTGTTCCCTTACCTTTAAGCATTATAACCGTTCCTGGCTGAGTGAGTTCTGGAACTGTTAAAACAAGGGTTTCATTAATTCCTGGGATATTAACTTTAGTTCCAAGAATACTTTCTGTGAAGCTAATTGGAACATCAACATAAACATCATAACCTTCTCTTTTAAGCAGTTTATGCGGTGTAACTGCAAAAACCACTAGCATATCGCCAGGGGCTCCACCATTTTTGCCAGCCTCGCCTTGCCCACGAAGCGTTAGAATTTGCCCTTCGTTTATGCCACCCGGAACATTAATTTCTATGCTTCTATTTTTTCTAATACTTCCTGCGCCTGAGCAATTTGGACACTTATTTTTAATAATTTTCCCAGTGCCATGACAATTAGGACAAGTGCTCTGCTGAACCATCTGCCCAAACATTGTGTTTTGTGTTGTTTGAATTGTTCCACTTCCGTGACAACGAGAGCATGTTTCAAAATCTGTGCCATTTTTAGCGCCTGTGCCATGACATATATCACAACTTTCACTTCTTGTTACATTAATTGTTTTCTTAGCACCAAATGCGGCTTCTGCAAATGTTAAAGTTATTTTAACCTCTATATCGGCACCTTCTTGAGCCATAGACGCCCTATTTCTTGAAGAACCACCAAAGCCACCACCAAAGAAGCTAGAAAATATATCTCCAAAGCCTGAAAAACCTTCAAAACCACCAGAACCAAAGCCTGAAAAACCACCATTGGAGCCATCTGCCGTGCCAAAATTATCATAATTTTCTCTTTTCTGTTTATCGCCTAGAACTTCATATGCTTGGTTAATCTCTTTAAGTTTTTCGGCAGCAGAAGCATCACCCGGATTTAAATCTGGGTGATACTTTTTCGCTAAATTTCTATATGCTTTTTTTATTTCATCATCAGTGGCGTCCTTTTTAACGCCTAAAATATCGTAATAATTTTTATCCATATTTCCCTTAAAATATATATGCTAACAGTTGCATTAATGATGATTTATTATGAATAAGATACGCTCCACTCGCCTATCGGTTCGGTCGGTATGACTTATTGCAAAAAAACAATCCGCCACTCTTCACTTTTCACTAGCACGCAGTGCGATTCACTCTTCACTCTTCACTCTTCACTTAATAATCGTCCGCAATGTTGCACGAAGTGCAACGCTTCATGCAAACGGAGTTTGTGCTTCACG
>JAFSXW010000004.1 GCA_017443885.1 Clostridia bacterium
AAATTTAAAAATAACATATTAATCACTTCTCCTATGTTAAACTTTATGGCATATTTTGTTTTTTTATGATTAAATATGTATTTTAAAGCAACAAAAAAGCCACATTAAATGTGGCTTTTATTTATAAAATATTTTTAACAAAATGTTTTACAAACTATTTCTTGTCTTCTTCATTTAGTTTTTTAAGGGCTTCACCAATTGTGCTAGTTAAATTATCAATTGAACCATAAATATCATCTTCTTCACTATCGCCATCGCGAGTGAAAACCTCTATACTTTTGTTAACAGTTTTTGTGGTTATAGTTGATGAATTAGTTTGCTCAGCTGGTTTATTCTGTTCTGTTTCGATTATATTAGTTTCAACAACTTCGTCATCTAAATCGTCGTCATCGTCTAGATCTAAATCATCTTCATCTAAATCATCATCGTTTATAACTGGTTTATTAGGTGATTTTTTAACTTCTTTTTTTGGTTGTTTCTCTTCTTTTTTTGCAGGCTTTTCTGCTTTTTTTGCTGATTTTTCTGGCTTTTCTTCTTCTTTTTCTTCTTCGCCTGCATCTATTGAATCACTATTTTTAATTGTGCCAGTTAAATATTTTTCTGGAACTTTGCCCATTGTTTTTTGGAAATAAGAAACTATTGCGCCTTTAATTGCTTCTTCAACTAAAAGAAGTGAATACTTGCGATTTGCAGGAACAGAACCTAATTCTGTGTTTAGTGTGTCGCTAGTAATTGCATAAGCTTCATCAATTGTTCTATTTTTAATTAATTTTGTGGCAATGCTTGATGCTGCAATTGAAACAGTGTTGCCATAAGCCTGAAACATAGCATCTGTTATAGTGTTATTTTTAACAGAAATATAAATTTTAATTATATCTCCGCATGTGCGGTCTTTCACTTTACCAACGCTATCGGCGCCTTTTATTACGCCAACATTTTCAGGATTATAAAATTCTTCTAAAACCTTTTTTGAATACATATTATAATTCCACCTTATTCTTATAAATTCTTATTGCAGAAATGCTTCTAACTTTTTTAACCGCTTTATATAGAGCATTAACTGCATAGTCTATTTCTGCTGTCGTTGTGTTTGGACTAAATGTGAAACGGATTGAACTTTGTGCAATTTCGTTATCAAGACCCATTGCAAGAAGAACATGGCTTGGTTCAAGTGATCCAGATGCACAAGCAGAGCCTGTTGAAACATAAACACCACTTCTATCAAGCATCATAAGAAGGGCTTCTCCTTCAACGCCTTCAAAAGAAATATTCACATTATTAAGCAATCTTTGAGTTGGATGGCCATTTAAACTGATATTATGAATTCTATCACTAACTTCTTTTAAGAAGTATTTTCTAATTGCTTTTAATTTTTTATTATTTTCTTCTAAATTCTCGACAGCAATTTCAATAGCTTTTCCTAAACCAACAGCTGCTGGAACATTGCTAGTTCCTGCTCTAAGGTTTCTTTCTTGTTGACCACCATCAATAAATTTCTCAATTTTTGTTCCGCGTTTTACATATAGCACGCCAATTCCTTTTGGACCACCAAATTTATGAGCAGATAAACTTAATGAAGTAATATTCATTTCGTGAACATTAAAAGGAATTGTTCCTATTGCTTGAACTGCATCTGTGTGGAATGGAATTTCGTTCATTTTAGCAAGTTCACTAATCGCTCTTATTGGCTGAATAGTTCCAACTTCATTATTTGCGCTCATAATAGAAATTAAAATTGTTTCTGGTTTTATAGCCTTAACAATTTCTGTGTAATCAACAACACCCTTAGAATCTACTGGAATATAAGTTACTTCAAAACCTTCTTTTTCTAGCGCCTTGCATGATTCTAAAACAGATGGGTGCTCTATTGCACTTGTGATAATATGATTACCCTTGCTTTTATTTGCTCTTGCAATACCTTTAATTGCCCAGTTGTTTGATTCGCTACCGCATGATGTAAAATAAATTTCACTTGGATTTGCACCAATAGCTTTTGCAACTTTACTTCTGGCTTCACTAAGAGCTTCATCGGCTTCACGCCCCTTTTGATACATACTAGATGCGTTGCCATAAGTGTCACTTAAAGCGGTGAGCATTTCTTTATACACTTCACTTGAAAGTGGAGTTGTGGCAGCATTATCTAGATATACGCTTGTGATTTTCTCCATATTTTTTCTCCTTATTAAACTGAAAATAGTTTATCACGCCTTTAAACCAATGTCAATATTTTACAAAATAAAAAAAGGGCAATTTGCCCTATTTTTGCGTTTTTATCCAATTTTTAAGCTCGCTAGATGGCAAAAAGCCCACATTTCTTGCAATTTCTTTACCATTTTTAAATGCAACAATGGTTGGAATGGAATAAACATTATATTCAATGGCTAGGTCTGTGTTTTCATCAACATTGCATTTATAAAAATTGTAATCACTTGCTAATTCTTGTTCTGCTTCTTCAAAATTTGGTGCCATCATTTTGCAAGGTCCACACCATGCAGCCCAAAAATCAATAATCGCAACTTTATCTTTATTTATTTCCTCTTTAAAAGATGTTGAATTTAATTCTTTCATAATTATCCCCCTTATGCTTCATAGAAGCCAATTTTTGGTGCAGTTTTATTTTTAATTTCAGCAATGCTAGCCTTCAAATGCTCTTTAACATAATTTCTATCAATATTAATATCAATCACTGGGTGAAGCCCTGTGGCGTTAAAGCTAATATCTTCAACTAGCGTTTCCATAATAGTGTGAAGCCTTCTTGCTCCTATATTTTCAACATTTTTATTTTCGTAAACAGCGGTTTCACCAATTTCATCTATGGCATCTTCAGTGAATGTTAAATTAATATTATCCACGCCTAATAATGCTGTGTATTGCTTTATAAGTGAATTTTCTGTGTCTGTTAAAATTTTAACAAAATCAGATTTTTCTAGGCTATCTAATTCAACAATAACTGGAAAACGACCTTGAAGTTCTGGAATTAAATCTTTAACACTCGACACATAAAACGCTCCTGCTGCAATAAACAAAATATAGTCCGTTTTAATATTTCCGTATTTTGTTGAAACTGTTGACCCTTCAACTATTGGCAGAATATCTCTTTGCACGCCTTCTCTAGACACATCGGCACCATTAGTATTCCCTTTGCCTGCAACTTTATCTATTTCATCTATAAAAATGATACCATCTTGCTCGGCGCGCCTTAATGCCTC
>JAFSXW010000068.1 GCA_017443885.1 Clostridia bacterium
GATGGCGTTTGCAGAAAGAATGCAAGAAATTAAGTCGCCAGGGCAAACAGATGAAAGGCAATTTATAGATAGATTAAACACCTTTGAATTTAACGCCGAGGATTATAGTTCTCCAGAGCAAACAGAGGAAGAACAAACTGAGTTTAATAATAGTGGCACAAATGAAAACAACTCTAGCGAATTAACAAATGGCGATGAAGCGGGAAAGGAGAATAACAATGATGCAGAAGTTTTAAATGTTGATAGTGCTTATGATCAAGCAATAGAAAATGCAAGCAGTTTAGATCCATTTTTTGCCGGCATTAACAACACACGAACTCAAGAGCTAGAAAATAACAACGAAGATGTTAATGAAGATGAAAATGTGTCTACCGAAGAAGAGCCTGAGCCAGAATTAGAAGAATTGCAAAGCGAGCAAAACCAAGAAGATTCTGTTGAAAGTGTTGAAGAAGGGCCAGAATTAGATGAACAAACTGGTGAAGAATTAGATGAAGAATTAGAAGATGAAACTGAAACTGAGAATTTAGCTAGTGAAGAAGAATTAGAACAAGATAAGCTTGATAACGCAGAAAACGCTCAGCAAGAAAATAATATAAATTACGCTGGTGAAGTGCCATACCCTTATGCTATGCAACCATATCAGGCACCTTACATGTTTAGCCCATATAGTCCTTATATTCAGCCACAGTTTGCAAATAGCAATGAACCAATTGCAACAAACTCAAGGTCTAGTGCTGGAGATTTAGAGCAACAAAGATTTAACAATATGACAAATCAGGAATTATCACGATATGTTAGTTTTGTTAAAGATAATGCTAAAACTTCACAAACAGGTGTTGTGAGTGGATATTATGAAGCAACAAACGGAACACGAGTTGAAGATGCAATTCGTGCAACTATTTCAAGCCTTAACAGGAGCAATGCAAACGAAGCCACATTAAAAGATATTAGTGGCATAGATTTAAACATTTCAAGATTTAATAGTGCAGATGAAGTGTTTGGGGCATACGAAAAACTACGCCGAGAAAATGTTCCTATTGCAACAAGAACTAATAATAACAATCAAAGCGAAAGCGAAAAAGTTGAGCAGAAGGAAGATGTAAATTTACCTTCTACCACTCAAAGAAATAAAACCAAAGTTGAAGAGCAACGCCAAGAAAATCGAAATGCATTTAAAGTTGGCAGAAAAAATGTTTCTAAAGACGAAGCCATAGAAATAATGAATAGCACTATGGAAGAAGACTATAATGGCAAATTTAAAGAAATTAATGCTAGCGATTTTGAAGCAATAGAAAAAGATGTTAGCATTGAATATGAAGCAATTAAGAATATTAATCCTGCCACAACCAATGAAGAAGATTATTTAGAGCAACTTTATAGAGCATCTTATGATAAAGCCGTGTGCGACTATTATGGAAGATTTGTTCCAAGAAAATATGCTTCAAATAATGAAAATAATGCAGAAAGAATTTTGTCGAGCATGGATGCAAAAATTGCCCACGAAAAAGATGTTACTAAATTTAGTTATGATGAGCTTATTCAAAAGAAGAGCGAACTAACATATAAACGCAAGGCTTATGAAGCATTGTATCAACTAGGGGCATTTAATGAATTAGAGAAAGAAAAGTTGGCTGTGATTAGTGAAAAGATTGAAGATGCAAGAGAAAAAACTGCTCAGGTTGAAGATGAATTAGTTTCTCGCAGAGCAAGCACAAAAGAAGCTGTTGCTTCAAAAATTGAAAATATTATCAACAACAAACAATTTGCTAAAATTGAAGCAGAAGATTTAAAGCGCGCAAAAGTTAGTGTGAAGGAAACTATTAAAACCACAACAAACGAACTAAGCAAAGAAAAGAAAAACACTCCAAAAGCACCAAAGAAGAAAGCTCCAGAAGAAGAAAAACTTGCATATAAAGATGCTATGGCAACATATAACGCAAAATGTGAAGCTATGCAAGCAGAAATTGATAGAAATGAGGAAATTAGCATTCTATTTGATGCATATAATTTCTATAAATCGAACAATTATAAAACAGAATCACAAATCAGTGAAAGTTTAGACTCGGCAAGTTTGAGCGACAGCACTCTTCTTATTTTGGAAGCTATGTTTAAGGGCTCAGATGGCAAAAATACTCCAAAATCAAAACTTGTTAGAAGCTTTTTATCAGACCCAAAACTAGAAGCAGTGAAAAGTGTTAATATTGCTAAATTAAACGAAATAAGGCAAGAAGATTTAAAAGAACAAAAGAAATCTCCTGCAAAGAAGTTAGATAGCAAAAAAGAAGAAGATAACAAACAAGAGCAAAACGCTAAAAAGGAAGAATCACAACAAAAGCCAAATGAAAAAGAAATAATAAATAACAATTTATCTTTCGAAGATAATGAGCCAGCAAAGGTGAAAACTTCTAAAAAGGGTGATGCTCGTGTGCTGGTTGAAGACGGCAAAAAGAAAACGCCTAAAACTAGAAAAAACAAGCAGGTTTTAGTTGATGAAGGTTTAATAGAAAAAGCCGATGACGCAACAAAAGATGCCGAAGCATTATTAGGGCAACTCGAAAAGGCACAGAAGGAAGCAGAAACATTGGCTCAACAAAAAAATAGTGCCACTTTAAACCCAGAAAGTGTGGAAAATGAAAAAGAAGAAGTTGCAAGCAAACATAATGCTGTGGATACTAAAAAAACTTTAAGCCCAAAAGAGACGAATGAAGAACCTTTGCGTAAAGTTAAAAAAGCGTCTGTAGAGGCAAGCAAAGAAGCTAAGGAAAAATTAATTAAAGAAGAGCAATCAGACAAGTTAAAAGAAAAAAACAGTGTTGACATGGCAGTTAAAGAAGAGCCAAAAAGCACGGCAGTTATCCCATACGAAAATCAGCCAACAGCAGTTGTTTTATATAAAAACAAGCCAACAGCAGAATCTATAAGCAAAAAGAAATCAACAGCAGTTGTGCCTTATAATCCACGAGCAATAAGTTTACAACCATTAGATGAAGAAGACGACTTATCTAAATAATATGAATTACCCTAGGTGTTCCTAGGGTTTTTTATTGCTTTTTTGGCGCCTAAATGATATAATAAAAATATGGAAGCAAAGGAGCAAATTTCAGAATTTATTTTAAAGGCAGAAAGTGTTTTACACTGCCTTAATATTGATAAACTTGAAGAAGAGCAAAAAATTTTAGAAAGTAATGTTTTAGATTTTGAAAGCATGCAAAATGCTTCTTTTAAAAAACAAGTTTTATCTAGAAAAAAAGAAGTAGATAATTTTGTTGATGCCTTTAAAAAGATTTCTAATTTAGTAGCTCTTGCTAGCGAAATAGATATAAGTGATGCAGAAATGTTAAACCTTTTATTAGAAGAAATTAAAGAAAATGAAAGCGTGCTAGAAAATTTAGAAATAAGTTTATTATATTCGGGTGAAAATGATAACTGTGAAGCCTTAATAGAAATTCATAGTGGCGCTGGCGGAGAGGATGCTCAAGATTGGGCAGAATTGCTAGCAGAAATGTATATTAAATTTGCACAAAACAATGGATATAATGTGCTTGTTTTAGATAAAAGCCTTGGTGATGGTGCTGGAATTAAAAGTGAAACAATTAAAGTTGGTGGATTGCATGCTTATGGAAATTTAAAGCACGAAACGGGCATTCACAGGCTTGTGAGAATTAGTCCGTTTGATAGCGGAGCACGAAGGCATACTTCGTTTGCTAGTGTTAGCGTTTTTCCAGTGATAGACGATTCTATTAATATAGATATAAGGCCGGAAGATATTAAGATAGACACTTTTAGAAGTGGTGGTGCTGGTGGGCAAAATGTAAACAAAACGGAAAGTGCCGTAAGAATTACTCATATTAAAACAGGGCTTGTGGTTAGTTGCCAAAATGAAAGAAGCCAAATTCAAAATAAAACAGAGGCGTTAAAAATTCTTGCTTCTAAATTATATCTTCTTGAAAAAGCCGAAAAGAATAAAGAAAAAGATAAAATTTTAGAACTGCAAAAGAAAATAGAGTGGGGAAATCAAATAAGAAGTTATGTTTTTGCTCCCTACACACTAGTGAAAGATTTAAGAACTGGCTATGAAACTAGCAGTGTGCAGAAAGTGATGGCGGGCAACATAGAAGAATTTATTAAAGCCGAACTTAAATATTTTGCAAAAAATAAAAATTAAGGGTGTATATGAAAAATAAAAAAGATATTTTAATACTTGGAATAGAAAGCAGTTGCGACGACACAAGCATTAGTGTTGTTAAAAATGGGCGAGAAATACTATCTAATGTTATTTCTAGCCAGATAGATATTCACACGCTTTATGGTGGGGTTGTGCCTGAAATAGCAAGCCGAAATCATCTTAAAAATATTGGGGCTGTTTATAATGAGGCGCTTAAAAAAGCAGGGGTTACACTAGATGATATTGATGCCATAGCTGTAACTTATGGCGCTGGGCTTCTTGGCTCTTTAATTGTTGGTGTTAACTTTGCAAAGGGCCTAGCTTATGCTAGCGGGAAGCCTCTTATTGCCGTCAACCACATAGAAGGTCATATTGCAGGCAATTATTTAACATATAAAGATTTAGAGCCACCATTTATGTGCTTAATTGTGTCTGGTGGGCACACTGCTCTTTGTGAAATGAAAAACTACACCACAAGAAAACTG
Source organism: Clostridia bacterium (assembly GCA_017443885.1). Lineage (GTDB taxonomy): Bacteria > Bacillota > Clostridia > Christensenellales > UBA1242 > UMGS2070. The sequence continues at coordinate 4,651 of JAFSXW010000068.1, forward strand.
GTTGGCACAACCAGCGATGATGCTATTGGCGAAGCCTTTGATAAAGTGGCAAGGGAGTGTGGGCTTAGTTATCCCGGTGGCCCAAGTGTTCAAAAAGAGGCACAAAAAGGGCAAACAAATATAAAGTTTATAACAAAACCCCAAAACTATAAAGATTTTAATTTTAGTTATAGTGGGCTAAAAACGGCTGTTGTTAATTATATTCATAATAAAAAACAAAAGGGCGAAGAAATAAATGTGCCAGATATTTGTGCTTCGTTTGAAAAAGAAGCAACCGACCAAGTTGCCCACAAGGCAATAAATGCTTGCCTAGCAAAAAAACAGAAAAAATTAGTTATAAGTGGCGGAGTAAGTGCAAATCTTGCATTAAGAAAAACACTAGATAATCTTGCCAAAGAAAATGGCATAAATGTTTATTACCCAGAGCTTATTTTATGCACAGATAACGCAGCCATGATAGCAAGTGCGGGGTATTACAACTATATTAATAAAAAAGGAATAGCAAACCCTAAAAATTTAGCCCCAACAAGCACTATTGCTCTTTAAGAAGGAAAAAGGATAAAATATGGAAGTAAAAGATAACGAAATTTATTTTTCAAAAATAA
>JAFSXW010000069.1 GCA_017443885.1 Clostridia bacterium
ATTTTTTTATTTTTTTTAAATATTATTATTTTTTTATTTTAAACTTAATAAATAATTGCATGCACTAGTTGCTGCAATTGCACCATCACTTATTGCAGTTGCAACTTGTTTAACTTTTTTACTTGTGGCATCTCCTGCAACAAATAATCCAGGGGTTTTTGTGCTTAAATCTTCCGTGCGCACAAAATAGCCATTTTTATCAAGATCGGCAAATTCTTTAAAAACTTCATTATTGGCAACCTGCCCAATAGCCACAAACACAGCTTTTGTTTTTATTCTCTCTTCCTTATGAGTTTGTGTGTTTTCAAACACAAGGCCTTCCAGTTTGTCTTCCCCCACAAACTCTTTTAGTGAAAGATTGTGACTAACTTTTATATTTTCTTTAGAAAGCACATTATCTATTAGAGCCTGGTCGCCAAAAAACTTATCAAAAAGTGTTACAATATGAACACTTTTTGCATAGCCCGAAAGCAAAAGAGCATATTGAAGAGCGGTGTTTGCATCTCCTATTAAAACGATATCTTCGCCAGCATAAAAAGCACCATCGCAAAGTGCACAATAACTTATGCCGTGCCCTATTAATTTTTCTTCATTTGGCAAATTAAATTTTCTATGCTTGCACCCACTAGCAACAACAACTGCCCTTGCCTCTAGTACTTTGTCTTCTAGATAAACATAAAATATATCATCTTTTTTTTCAAGTTTTGTTACTTCACCAAATTCAAATTCGGCACCCTTGTTTATTATTTGGCTAAAAGTTTTGTCTGCAAGTTCTATCCCTGAAATGCTTTCAACGCTTGGATAGTTTTCAACTCTTGGGCTTTCCGCTATTTGCCCACCTATGGCATTTTTTTCAATAATGGTTACACTTTTTCCTTGCCTTAAAGCGTAAAGGCAGGCCGTCATGCCTGCCATTCCTGCGCCGATAACTATTAAATCTGTCATCTATTTTAAACTTCCTATGTATCTATTAATTTCGCTAGCGTTATCATATCTATCATACTTGTTTTTATTTGGAACAAGTAATGTTGGAGCTTTCATAACGCCCATTTCTATTGTTTTTTCTTTTTCGTCTTCTGCATCTATCACAGTGTATTTAACACCAGCTTTATCTAAAAGCATTTTTGCCATCTTGCAATTTGGGCATGTTTTTGTGGTGAAAAGCAATAATTCGTTTCCAACTTTTTCGTTTTTAGCATTAGAACTTTCACACTCGCATGCACCATGTTTTTCACCGTTTAAATGAGAGTTTGAAATATCATAAGTTTTTCTATCAACAAATTCTTGGCTCTTGCCATCATTCCAGTTTGCAACTGGGCGATAGTAGCCCGTAATTCTGCTGTAAACTTCTGTTTTCTTTCCACACTTAGGGCATTCTTTCACTTCGCCAGAAATATACCCATGTTCACTACAAACTGAATATGTTGGGCTCATAGTGTAATATGGCAATTTATAATTTTCGGCAATAGTGCGAACTAGTTTTGCAGTAGCCTGCCAAGAATCTAACTTTTGACCAAGGAAGGCATGGAAAACTGTTCCAGATGTGTAAAGTGGTTGGAACTCATCTTGAATATCAAGAGCAGCAAAGATATCGTCTGTGAATGAAACAGGAAGATGTGAACTATTTGTGTAATATGGGGTTCCATTCTCGTTTGCAGTGATAATGTCTGGATATCTTTCTTTATCGTGCTTTGCAAATCTATAAGATGTAGATTCTGCTGGAGTTGCTTCTAGGTTGTAAAGATCGCCATATTGCTCTTGATAATCACTTAGTCTTTCACGCATATGATTTAAAACTTTTTTAGTGAATTCTTGTGATTTTTTATCAGTTAAATCGGCTCTTATCCAATTTGCGTTTAAGCACGCTTCGTTCATACCAACAAGTCCTATAGTTGAGAAGTGATTATTAAGTGTTCCTAAATAGCGTTTTGTGTATGGATATAATCCTGCTTCAAGCAATCCTTCAATAGTGTTTCTTTTAATTTTAAGAGATCTAGCTGAAACATCCATTAATCTATCTAGCCTATTAAAGAAATCTTCTTCACTAGCAGATTCATAAGCTAGTTTTGGCATATTTAGCGTTACAACACCAATAGATCCTGTGCTTTCGCCACTGCCAAAGAAACCACCAGATTTTTTGCGAAGTTCTCTTAAATCAAGACGAAGACGGCAACACATACTTCTAACATCACTTGGTTCCATATCGCTATTAATATAGTTAGAGAAATAAGGTGTACCATATTTTGTGGTCATTTCAAACAACAATCTATTATTTTCTGTGTCGCTCCAATCAAAGTCCTTTGTGATTGAATATGTTGGAATTGGATATTGGAAACCTCTGCCGTTGGCATCACCTTCAATCATAACTTCAATAAATGCTTTATTAACCATTGCCATTTCTTTTGTGCAATCTTTATATTTAAAATCTTGATCTTTTCCACCAACAATAGCAGGAAGTTCGGCTAAATCTTTTGGAACAACCCAGTCGAGAGTAATATTTGTGAATGGAGCTTGAGTTCCCCACCTAGATGGTGTGTTCACGCCATAAATAAAGCTTTGAATACATTGTTTAACTTCTTTATATGTTAAGTTATCCTTCTTAACAAAAGGAGCAAGATATGTGTCGAATGATGAGAACGCTTGCGCACCTGCCCATTCATTTTGCATAATTCCTAAAAAGTTTACCATTTGGTTGCAAAGAGTTGAAAGGTGAGAAGCAGGACTAGAACTAATTTTACCAGGAACTCCACCAAGCCCTTCTTTAATTAGTTGCTTTAAACTCCAACCAGCACAATATCCTGATAGCATAGAAAGATCGTGAATATGAATATCACAGTTTCTATGAGCATCACCAATTTCTCTATCATAAACTTCACTTAACCAGTAGTTTGCAGTCATTGCACCAGAGTTAGATAAAATTAACCCACCAATAGAATAAGTAACCGTACTGTTTTCTTTAACACGCCAATCAGCAAGTTTAAGATATTTATCAATGGTGTTTTTATAATCCATTAAAGTGTTAGAAATGTTTCTAATTTTTTCATGATCTCTTCTATATAATATATAGCACTTAGCAACATTTTCGTAGCCATTTTTCATAAGAACTCTTTCAACAGTATCCTGGATATCTTCAACTGTTGGAAGTTTTTTATCAAATTTTTCAAGTAATTCAAGTTCAGTTATTTTTGCTAGCTTCTTACAATCTCTAACATCTCCTTCACCTAAGCTCATCATGGCCTTAACTATTGCATTTTCAATTTTAGAGATATCAAAATCTACTATCTGACCATTTCTTTTAATAATTTTATCCATATTTGTTTTCTCCTTTCGTGTTTGTCTGAGGCAAGAATACCACACCCAATATATTGTGTCAATTTTTTTTAATTTTTGCTATATCTTGTGTTTTTGCATTTTTTTGAACAAAATTTTAAAATAATATTTCCCATCCCCTTCTTTGCTAGAAATTATGCAGGCTAAACAAAATGATTATATTTTTATATCTTTGTTTTTTGCGAAAACATATTTGTTCAACTTTCACAAAAATTAAAAATTTTAAAAAATTGTTGTTTTTTATTTGACAAAGTTAAAAAACCACAACAATTAGGGTATTTTGTGTACATTAAACACAATATGTTGTGTTTTGCACATATTGATATTTTAATCCATATAATATTGAGAGGTGTTTATGAAGGTTTTATTATTTGGTTTTAATGGCACTATGGGAAAACTCACGCTTGAAAAACTTTTAAATGAAGGCTACGAAGTTATAAAAAAAGAAAAAGGCAACACTATTGTCCCAGAAGAAATAAAAGGTTGCGATTACGCGATAGATTTTTCAATAGGAGAAGAAAGCTATAAGCATGCTTCTGTTTGCAATAACAGTGGCGTTCCAATTCTTATTTGCGCCACAGGTCAAAGCCAAAAAGTGTTATCTAAAATAAGTAAAATTAAAGCCAATGTGCCAATCGTTGTTTGCTCAAACACAACAATGGGTGCAAAAACAATTTATAATTGGCTAAACACTCTAAATAATAATAAGAAAAATATGGTAGTTCATATTCATGAATCTCATAATATACACAAAAAAGATAGTCCATCTGGAACATCACTAGCCTATAAACAAATCTTTGAAGATAAAAATATAAGTTGCGAAATTTCTAGCGAACGCACAAACACTCGGCTTACAAGCCACACCATTTCGTTATTTTTAGAAAATGAAATTATTAAAATAACGCACATCACATTAAATAAAGAAGTGTTTGCAGAAGGCGCAATAAAATTAGCTAGTCTATTAAAAAATATGCCACCCAAGGTTTATTTAAATTATTTATCGGAGAATTTTTATGAAGAAACTTAAAATAGGAATTGTTGGTTTTGGCAATCTAGGGAAAGCTGTTTTAGATGTTTTTAAAGAAAATACCAAAATAAAAATTGTTGCAATTTTTTCAAAACATTTAAAAGAAAAATCTATTGAAAATGTGCCTGTTTACACCCCACAAGAAAGCCAAAAATTTAAAGGCAAAATAGATTTGATGGTTTTGTGCACTGGTAGCCAAACCGATATGCTTAAAGATGCTCCCTTCTTTGCAAAAGACTTTAATATTATAAATAGTTTCGACACTCATAAAAAAATAAAAGAGCAACTTTTTATTCTCAACAAAATTTGCAAAGAGAATAACACCTTTTCATTAATTGCTTGTGGCTGGGATCCGGGTATTTTTTCGATTTTTAGAGCATATTTTTCACTTTTTTGCAATAAATTTGCAGTTTTTTATGGCAAAGGTGTTAGCCTTGGTCACACAAACGCAGTAAAAAAAGTAAATGGCGTTATAGATGCTATAAGCATTACTAAACCAAATATTATGGAATATAAAAAGGCGAAAAGCGGAGAAGATTGCACTTCAAATTTATTAAAACGAGAAGTTTATGTTGTGTCTAACGCCAACCACGAAACTATAAAAAATAGAATACTTAAAATTAAAAATTATTTTGAAGGCGAAGATGTTACTATTAAATTTTTAAGCCACCAAAAACTAAACGAACTTAAAACCCTTGCCCATAAAGGCGAAATTATTGGGCATTCAAAAAATGGATCCTTTGAAGAATATAATTTTAATTTTAAAACTTCTTCTAACCCGTTCGCCACTGCTAAAATTATGCTAGCATTTTCGCTTAAACTTTTAAACTTAAAACAAAAATATGGTGCAGGAGCCTACACACCACTTTCATTTTCTCCGCTAGAACTGCTGGGCAAAAACGAAGCAATGAGGGTTATTTAATGAAAATATCAATTATTGGAGCAACAGGACTTGTTGGCAGGGAAATAATTAAAATTTTAAGTGAAAAAAATTTAATTAATGGAAACACCATTTATCTTTATGCAAGTGAAAAAAGTGCAGGCAAAAAATTAAAAGTTGGAAGCAAATTTTTAAAAGTAATGCCACTTTCTTTAAGCACAATTTTGCCATGCGATTTTGCCTTGTTTTCTGCTGGCTCTTTGGTGAGCAAAATGTTTGCAAAAGAATTTACTAAAAAAGGTGCTTTCGTTATAGACAATTCTTCTGCTTTTAGAAGAAAAAATAATGTTCCACTAGTTGTTCCTCAAATTAACGGAAACACCATCACTAATAAAACAAAAATAATCGCTTGCCCAAACTGTTCCACAATTGGCTTAGTGCTTCCACTTTTTTATTTATTAAAGCACGCCGAAATAGAGCGAATTGTTGTGTCAACATATCAAGCAGTTAGTGGAGCAGGCAAAAAAGCAATAGAAGATTTAAACAATGGCACTACCAAAAAACTAAACGAACCAATTAAAAATAATTTAATTCCTCAGATAGACCATTTTCTTTATAGTGGCAACACATTTGAAGAAGATAAAATGATTTATGAAACACAAAAAATTTTAAATAGAAAAATAAATATATCTTCAACATGCGTTAGAGTGCCTATTCAAAACTGCCATAGCGAAAGTGTGAACATAACATTTAATAAACCATTTTCTGCAAAAATGGCTAAAAATTTGTTAAAAAATGGGCAAAAAATTGAACTTTTGCCACTTCCTATGCCAACTCTTGCAAATGGCTCAAACAATGTTTTTGTGGGAAGAATTAGAAAGGATTATTCATTTAAAAACACACTTAATATGTTTTTGTGCTTTGATAACTTAAGGGTTGGAGCAAGCCTTAATGTTGTTAGCATTATGGAATATATAATTCTGAATAAAATAAATGGCAACTAACAAAAGAAAAATATTATGCTATGTTATAAACAAAAAATATTTTTCAACTTAATTTTAAAATTAAACTTATAAACAATATCTTAACAATTTGCTAAAAACTTTCCATAAAAAAATAGCCCTTAAAGGCTATTTTTATTTTGTTAATGTTTTAACTGCTTTTTTAACAAAAGCAAGCATTGCAAAAATAAACAAACTATCAACTATAAGTGATATTCCAAGATAAATCATAATAGCATTTTGAGAAGCACTTGAATATCTTAAAACAACTAAAATAATTCCTATAACTGCTTCAACAATGCCATAGATTAAATCTTTCCACCAGCCTACTTCGCCTAGTCTTTTGCTATCTAGTGCATAGCCTATATATTGAACGCCAATAAAGCTAAGTGCAAAGCCTATTAATGCAATGTAAACGCTAGGAATATAAAGCATTATTGCACCAAGCCCAATATATAGCACGCCATTTACAAAACCGCTAGAAGATGTTTGCTCTTTAAAATAAATAAAGTAGCCAACAAGCCAAGCAAGACCAACAACAATTAATATGCAAGCAAGCACTGTTATCATAACATCAAATGATGCCTGTGGAAGTATAATAAACAAAATTCCAAACACAAGCATGGCTAGTGCAAGAATAATTGTTTTAGTTCTTTCTACTGCTAAAAAATGTTTCATAATTTTCCTCCTTATACTTTTATGCTATTCTTTTATAACAAATTTGTCAATAAAAAAGCCACCCAATTTTTAATTGAATGGCTGCTAATAAATGCTAATTTTTTAATAAATAGACCTTAAATCTTGATCGTCATCTTCTTCTATATCTTCCACTATATCTTCCTGAATAATAACAGCATTCCTCTGTTCATCATAAATATTTCCATAATAAACACTGCCATCTGCATAAGTATATTCAGTAAATCCCTTTCTATCTTTATGCTCGTAAACTGGCACGCCTTCTTCGTCAAAAAGTTGCACATCTCTTAAAGAGTTACTCTGCTCTTTTTCTTCTGCAACTTCTTCTTCCCATAAATTTGCCTCATAGGCTTGCTTGGTTTCTGGGGTTTTTGTTTTAAATGTTTCTTCCATAACCTTTTTAGCTGTTTCAGATTTAGCAAGTTTCTTAGCCAACTTCACTTTTTCGCTTGCGTCTTCTTTTGACTTTCTTTCATTTAAAACTTCATCTAAACAATAAATATTAAAATTATTCATTCCAAAGCGTCTGCTCATTTCATTTCGTACTTCATTAATGCCATCAAGCATTAAATCATATTTAACTTCTCTTGCATTTGAATAATTATCATAAAACTCTTGCGGAATGTTTCTATCTATCTTTGCATTTTGAATAGCCCAAAGCATACTATTTTTTTGGTTTAAATTATCTACTATTCGCCCCAAAAAATTATTAAATGCAATTAGTGTTGCATATTTCATACGCGTGTAAAGAGGCCTTCCATCTTGGCTAGCACGAACAACATCTGCATCATAATTAGACCCTGCAAAAGTTGAATTAATTTCACTATAAACATCTTTATAATCCCAACTTTTATAAAAGCCAACTTTTTTATTATAAACAGTAGCAAGTTCTCTTATTTCTTTATTGAGTTTTACAATTGTTTTTCTTAAAACGGCCTCGCCATTTTTAATATTTTCTTCCTTTAAATTAAACATCCCCCAGCCCCCTCTTAGTATTATTTTATCATAAACAATTTTTTTTTACAATAGGTTTTTTAAAATTACATTACCATACACAAATGTAAGTTTATGCTACTGATAATAGAAGGCACATTGTTTGGGCAATGGAAACAACTATTTTTCAATAAAAAAGGCAACCATGGCAGTTGCTTTGTTTATTGCTTTTTCTTGCTATCTTTTCCACCTTATGCCGAATCAAGTTCGGCAATTTCGCTGAGCTCAATGCATGGGCAAAATTGCTAAGCAATTTATGCCCCTAATAATTAAAGGCCACTGGCAAAACCTCTTTCCACCAAATAAAAAAGGCAACCATAAGAGTGGTTTTTAGCTGGCATCTCTTTTTAATCGAAAATAGAAGGCTATAAAAATTTAAATTTCTTTTGTTTCTTCGTCTGTGTTTATATCTAGTTTTTTTGATTTTATACATATTCTTTCTAAAGCATAAACATGTTTTGCATAAATAGAAAGGGCCTTTTCATATTGGTGATTTTCAATGGCATAAATGCTTTTCATTACAAGTTCTCTATACATATATTCATAAAACTCATTGCTATTATTTTTGCTATTTATATGAGCAACAACTTTAGGTGCAATTTCATAATAATGATTTATTAATTCTTTAGGACAGTATTTATCTCTAAACCATCTTAAAGTAGTCAGTTCATAACAATTATCGTCAAAATTGTGTTTATAATGATGCATACAAGCGGTTGTAAGGTAGCATTCATCTTTCTTTATCATACGATCAACATCTTCGTCCGAAGGATTTTCTCTAGGGCCACTATCTCGTCTTTGCCAGTCTGGATCTTCTCCATGGTGAAAATTATCTTCATCATTCCAATGTTCGTGGCTATGCCCACCATCTCCATTATCAGAATACCTATTTACTGAGCCACTTTTCTCAAAACTAGTATAAGTTAGTGCCAAATTTTCTTCATCTTCGTTTAATCCTTCATCATCTTCTCCTTTGCCAACTGTCATCTCGTATCCTTCATAATCATCTCGATCTTCCCCAACATTATAACTTGTATATCCCCATTTCCTATTTTTTCCAGGCTTGTTTTTTGGTCCTTCCATTACTTTTTCTCCTTTATATGGTTTTTCCAAATATACTCAACATCGCCATCTTCATATGTGATAAACTTGTCTCGCCCAAGTTTATCTATTGTTTCATTAAACTGTTTAATAACTAATTCTGCCTTTTCAATAAGTTCTTCATTCGTATAATTATCATAGTTCTTTCTTAATTCATCAAGTGTTTTAAAGCCTGGCGTATCATACACACTTTCATCCCCTGTGTCATCAGCATAGCACTCTAGTTGTAATGAAATGCGTACATAACGGCAAACATTATCAGTATGTTTTTTTTCTAGCATCTCGTCATTCCACATCCTTTTACTTTTTTTATCTCTTTCCATAAAACAACCTCCCAATATATACTATTTTAAATATATTACAATTCTCAAAATTTGTCAATTTTTATTTTTTTGCCCACCTTATGCCAGGATTCGCTGGGGAATAACGCATCGCCTCATTAGCATGGGCAAAATTGCTAAGCAATTTATGCCCCTAATAATTAAGGGCTACTGGCAAAAGCCACTTTCCACCAAATAAAAAAGCAACCGAAATGGTTGCCTTTTTTATTTGGTAGGGACAAATGGACTCACTTACCCCCGACCCCCACCTTATACTTCGCTTTCGCTTCGTCGCGGTCGCTTCGCTCGGCTTCATGGTTCCACCCTGATTCAAGGCTCTGCCTTGGTTGCTATCGCAACTAACGCTGGGGGTGATGGTAACAAATATTTTTCAATAAAAAAGGCAACCCTGGTGGTTGCTTTTTTTATTTGGTAGGGACAAATGGACTCGCTTACCCCCGACCCCCACCTTATACTTCGCTTTCGCTTCGTCGCGGTCGCTTCGCTCGGCTTCACGGTTCCACCCTGATTCAATGCTCTGCCTTGGTTGCTATCGCAACTAACGCTGGGGGCAATGGTAACAAATATTTTTCAATAAAAAAGGCAACCCTGGCGGTTGCTTTTTTATTTGGTAGGGACAAATGGACTCG
>JAFSXW010000070.1 GCA_017443885.1 Clostridia bacterium
AAATATTTTCTTTGTGCTTTTGCCAATAATAGATAGCGCTACGGCAAATGTGTTTAGTTATTCTATAACAGATTATCCTTCAACTATGAGAAACAGCTTTTTAATTGCTCGCCCAGACTATTTAAATAAACTTGTTGGTTTAATGTTTACGCTAGTTGCACTAACTTTAATTCAAACGCTTCCTGGAATGATTGCGCAGCTGGTTGGTGCTGGTGATGTTTATACAGATGGCGACAAAGTTAGAAAAGATGCTGGAAGTGTTTTAAAAGATGTTGGAAATGTTATTTCTGGCCAAGCCGCTATTAATGGCATTGGAAAAGCCAAAAATGCACTAGGGCAACTTTCAAACTTTATTCCTGGCAGTGCATTTGTGAAGCAGGCAGTTAATGCCTTTAAAAATAACGACAAAAAGAAAGATGAAAAGCCTGCTCATGATTGGGGAGATAACACGAATATCACTCCGGGCGAAAATGAGAACGAAGAGAGGCGTGGCAGAAGCGGACCAAGAGAAGGTGGCGTTGGCTATTCTGCACCAGGCTCTGGGGAAAATGGAAATGCTAGTGAAGCTTCGCATGCATTTAGCAGTGAAATGGCAAACAGTGCTGGAAGCCTAAGAGAAAATGAAGAAAGGCTTGTTCAAGAGTTTAATGGCGAAAATAAAGAGCAAGGGCCTCTTGCTGAAATGGACACTGAAACTAGTGAAAATGCAATGGCTCAGTATGCTGAAGCATTTAGTGATGCCGAAGAAGATGGAGATAAAGCAAAGGCAACTGATGCTGCAAGGCATTTAACAGAAGCCTATGAAGAAAATGTGAAAGCAAACTTAAATAATGCAATGCTTAGTGATGGTGGCGAATTTACAGCACGAGAAGATATGCTAGAAAATGTTAAGAAAGGCCTTAGAGATGGCTACACAGCAACAGCATATAACACTGGCGAAAAAGATGCTACCGGCCAAGACATTTGGGCAGTGGCAATATCTAAGAAAACAGATAGAGAAAGCAATATTGAAAATGCTATTGATTTAGGAAAGAATAGCGAAAGCAAATTAACAAGTGATATTAAAGATTTTGATAAAGAAATAAGAAATCTTGATAGCCAAGAAAGTGCACTAGTAGCTCAACGCAGAATGGCAGAAACGGAAGCAACTAATATAGATAATGAGATGGCTAAGTTCCTTAAATCTGATACTGAAGTTGAGGAATATAAGCAAATAGCAAGTGGAAAAGCTCAGCAACAACAAAAACTTGCAGATGCAAGACTGGAACTAACAGACCTTCAAACAAAACATCAAAAAGCGTTAGAAAATAGTGCCAAACATGAAGCGGAAGTTAATGAATTGCAAACTAGATTAAATTTAGCAAGGCAAGATAATGATGTTGAATCTGCAAACAAACTTGAAAAACAACTAAAAAGAGCGCAACAAGAAAAGAGTGGTGCGGATAAACAGATTAGCGACTATGCTGAAAGCATTAGGCAGAAAGAAACAACAGTGAAGGCTCATGAAGATCAAATTGCAAAATCAGATTTAAGGATGCATCAATTAATTCATGGTCAAAATAATGCTGAGATAGAAGGCTTAATAAAACGCAAAGAAGAAAATGATAAAAACATTGCAAATATAAATAACACTATAAGTGATGTTGTTAAACAGAGAGGAGATGCCGAAAACAGAAAGGCAGAAGCTGAACGAAGCCTAGAAAGCACAAGAAAGGGAATTTCAAGAAATAGTTCGCTAAGAGATGTTGAAAAAGGTAATATTTTTGCACAAAGAAGCGAAAAAGCATCTTCTGAATATAATGCTGCTGTAAAACAACAACAAGATTTAAGTGGTTTAAGCAAGATAATTAACAGCAAAAACTCTAACATCACTGCAGAGAATAAATCTAAGGCAGTTGATGCTTATATCAACAGATATTATTCAGGCGCAAGTGATAAACAAAAAGCAGATTTAAAAGCAAGTTTATCAACTTCTAGTGGCGTTGCAAATCATTCAAAACAAGTTGCAACCACAGTTTCAACAAAAAGAGCAATAGCAAATGGCGCAAGAGTGAAGGCAAACAGCTATTTGGGGCAAACCGAAGCACCACCAATTATGGCACATACCCAAATGAATAGCACAAATAATGGCGGTGAATCTTCAAGCGCATCATCTAGCAGAAGCACTTCAACAAGAACAACAAGCAGTTCATCTGGCGAAAGAACCACAAGAACAACAAGCAGTTCATCTAGTGCATCATCTGGCGGATACAACAGATTCACAAACGATTATGCTTCGGCTGGTGAAGGTCCTTCTAGCTCATCTTCTAGCAGAGAAGATAGAACAATTAGTGGTGTGGCAAACAGGGTTAGAAGTGGCGTGGTTAGGAAGGTAACAAACATTAAAAATGCTGTTAAAAACGCGCCAAAAAAAGTTGTAAATGGCGCTAGAAGGGCGCTTGAGAGAGGAGCAAGCAATCTTGGAGTTAAACCTGTTACATCTGGATCATTAAAGCCACGTGTTAGAACTGTTGTTGATGCTAGAAGAGAACAAAAGATGTTGCCACAAAGTGAAGTTGAAAAACTAGAACAACAAAGTAGAGATCCTAACCTTCAAGGCAAGACTGTTAAGATAGTAAAAAAAGAAATAGGCGATTCATTAAGAGCACAAACAAGCACTGATAAACCTAGCACAAATCAATCAACCACCACACACACAGCAAATAGCAGGACTACTAGTGGAGCAGGCTCAAGCACAACGGCAAGTTCAAGAACAAATCAAACGCATGAAGTTGATGCCAGAAATAAATATTTAACTGTTGAAGAAAAAGCTAGACTTACACCAAGTGAAGCAACTAAACTAGCTGAAAAAAGGCAGGAAGAACATAGAAAATATTCAGCAGAAAGAGTTTTGCCAGACGCTGATGTTAGAAGTAAATATTTAACCGCTGAAGAAGAAGCAAGAATGAGCCGTGAAGAAGGAATGAGATTGGCTGCAAAGCGAGAGGCAGAGCATAAAAAATATTCTGAGCAAAGGTTGAATTCAACAAACAGCTCAAATACAGATGGCAATTCTAATTAAAAAATAATCATTCATGATTAATGCAAAAAAATAACAACAGTGAGTGCATAGAAGGGTGAAAGGCCTTCTAGCCCATTAGGGCAAAATAAGGAGAAAAACATGGCAAATAATAATGGAATGAAATTAGTTCCTAAAAAAACCAAGGTGCAAACCCAGTTTTATAAGAATTTCACATTAACAGATGCAATTGTGGCATTTGTGTTTTTAGTGATTGCGGGACTAATATTTTTAAGCAGTTTCCAAATAATTCTTAAAATTGGTTTAGGTGTGGCTGTGGTGTTTGTGTTTATTATTATGTTTATAAATGTGGCACCAGAAACAAGAACATACCAAGCTATTGGCGATTTATTTAAATATATTTTTGGAGTTAAAACCTTTAAAAAGATGAAGTTTGCATCAAGAAAAAGTGTTAACTCTCTTATGCCATACGCAGATATTTTAGATGATGGAACTATAGACTATAAAGAGTATTTTGCAAAGGTTATCGAAATGAATCCAGTTGAATTCTATATGATAGCACCTTCTAGGCAAAATGCTTATTGTTCTGCTATAGACCATGCTATTAAAAGTATTTCTCCGGAAATGGTTGTGGAGCTTGTGAAAGTTTCTAGGCCAATGGTTCTAGATAACTACATTGCAAACGAGGAACAAAAAGCTAAAAATATTATTAACAACGTTGAAAATGGCTCAACCATTGAATCGGAGGCTATCCCTAGAATTGAAATTATTGATGCCCGTGTGAACTCGCTTATTGCTAGTAATGTGGATAGCACTTCGTCTATTATGAAAGACCACTATTATTTGGTTTTATTTGCAAACACTCAAAAGGCTCTTAAAAGCACTATGGATATGATTATTAGCACCATAGAAGGCGAAACAAGTGGCGTTTTAAATTGCAATCTTTTAGGGCAGAAAGAAGTGGCTGTGTTTTTAAAGAATAATTATACAGACAACTTTGACGAGCGTGAAGTTAATGATATTGCCCCAGATGATTTAATTGACTGGATAACTCCTAATAAAATTAAATTTAGCACTTTAAGGCAACAAATTGATAACCAAAGTTACACAACTTATTCTCTTGCAGATTATCCTATTATGGTGCCACTAGCATGGGGAAGAGCTTTCTTTGGCCTTGAAGGCACAAAAGTTGTGGTTAAAATGAGGCCAGTTGCTCAAATTGAAAGTGAAAAACGCCTTGATAAATCTATTATGGAAATGGAAATTCAGGCAAACAAGCGTGGCAGGGCTTCAACCGAACTTGAAAAATATACTCACCTTGAAACACTAAGAGAACTTCTTGTTGCTTTAAAACAAGGAAACGAAATGCTTTTTGATACAAACATTTTTATAACAGCAAAAGAAGAAGTGAGAAAAGCCACAAGAACACAAATTCTTCGTGGTGGATTTAGATATAGCGAAATGTTTGGTAAACAGCGTGAATGCTTTATAAACTCTAATATTTCACGCCGAAACACTCTTAAAAAATATGAGCGAGGAATAAACTCTTCCACATTAGGTGCAATGTTCCCATTTGTTTCAGACACCGTGCAAGACCCAAAAGGTTTCTTCCTTGGATATAATAGTGAAGCCGTGTTTATTGATTTCTTTCAGCGTGATAAAGAGCGTGTTAATAGTAACATGGTAATATTAGGAAAATCTGGTTCGGGTAAATCTTATGCAACGAAGGCAGTGCTTACGCATTTGGCCAGTGATAACAGTAAAATTTTCGTGCTAGACCCAGAACATGAATATGAAATACTAGCAAGAAACCTTAAAGGAAAGGTTATTGATGTTGGTTCGGCAAAAGAGGGCCGAATAAACCCACTTCAAGTTATAACCGGCCTTGAAGATGAAGACGAAGAAGGCCAAAATGTAAGTTTAGCGAGCCACCTTCAATTCCTAGAAGCTTTCTTTAAAATGATTCTTGAAGGTATCACAAAAGATGCTCTTGAAGTGCTAAATGAAAGCATTAAAGACCTTTATGCATCGTTTAACATAACAAACACCACAGATATTGCCAAGATGAAGCCAGAAGAATTCCCAGTTATGCAGGATTTATATGATTATGTTTCTGCAGAATATGATTTAGCTAAAGATGACTATTTAAAGAACAATCTTAAAATTATTAAAACATATTTAAACCGTTTTGCAGAGGGCGGACGAAACAGTATGCTTTGGAATGGTTATTCAACCATCACTAGTGAGGAAAACTTTATTGTGTTTAACTTCCAAACCCTTCTTGCAAACAACAACAATGATATAGCAAACGCACAGATGCTTTTAATTGTGCGCTGGCTAATGAACGAAGTTATTAAAAATAAAGACTTCAACGATAAATATTATCCTAATATTGAAGGAAACCCAAACCCTAATGCCAGAAAAATTATAGTTGTTATTGATGAAGCCCATGTGTTTATTGACCCTAAGAAAGACACGGCGCTAGACTTTATGTATCAGCTTGCTAAGCGTATCAGAAAATATAATGGTATGCAAATTGTTATTACTCAAAACCTTAAAGACTTTAACGGAACTCCAGATATAGCAAGAAAAAGTCAGGCTATTATTAACGCTAGCCAATACTCTATGATTTTTAGCCTTGCTCCACACGATATTAACGACCTTATAGACCTTTATCAAAATGCCGGACAAATAACTGAAAGTGAGCAAGATATAATTGTTGCAAACCCAAGAGGAAACGCCTTCTTTATGACGGGCCCTTATTCTAGAACAAGAATTGAAGTTGTGGTTACTCAAAATGTTGCTAATATGTTCCAGCAACTTAGAACTGAACAAAGCGATTATGTTTATTTAGGTGGCGAAAATAAAGAAGAAAACTCCGGAAATGGCGAATCTGAAAATGACGGAGATGAAAATAAATAATAATTTGAGGAATTTTATTTTAAACTAATGAACTTTTTACTAAAAGCAAGTTTAATAGGAAATTTAATGCATGCTAAAGGCACGCATTCCTTTGGCTTGCTTTTAGAAAACACTAGAGACACTCTTCCAGTGGCAGAATCTGGCTCGGCTGTTAGTTTGTTATATCCACTTTTTGAATTTATTGCATACATATTTGGCAAACTTATTTACACTATTTCTAAGTTTGTTTTAAACATTATAGATTTGTTTCAAATGCTAGCATACAAACTTATTGGAATAGGCAACCCTGAAAGTTTTGAACCACTTTCAACAGACAATATTTTATTTAGGTTTGTGGCCAATAATGCCGTGATAAATGTTTTTATAGCGCTTCTTGCAATAGCAATAATCCTTGTGATATTGTTTGTTATTATTGCTATTATTAGAACCGAATATAAAAATGCCACAGGTGAAGATACCACGGGCGCAAAGGCAAGAATTGCAAAAAGATCTTTAAAAGCAGTTGGGGCAATGATTTTGTTCCCAAGTATTTTGCTTTTTAGTGTGTTCTTTATAAATGCAATTTTAGGCAGTTTGCTTGGCGCTTTTAATAACACATCGGCCACAACGGTTGGAAGCAGTATTTTTATATCTTCTGCATATGATGCAAATAATTATAGGAACTATGCAAATTCTAATGCCAGAATTCCTATTTTAATTAACTTTGAAGACCCAGAATTATATGTTGTTGGAACTGCTAGTGATTACGACACAGAAAGCCTAGCAAAAATATACGAAAGCTGGGAAGAAACTGGCGAAGACATTTTTAGACGCTTTGCGTATAATGATTTTGAAACATTTTCTAGCACACTTTATTATAAAAACAATGTTATTATGAATAACAATAAATTCAGTGGATTTGAAAAATTTGTTTGCACGCCAGAGCAATATCAAGTGATGGCGGATTTTATAGATTATGCCATGGTTAATGGGCTTGAGTTTTACATTAAAGCCTATGATGATGACGATGTTGACTGGAAATATGTTGACACTGCTTATTATGATAGCGTGAATAACACATTTAAAATTAATTATGTTAACTCCACTAATAAAATTGGGCAAAATTCAACCTATAATATAATCTATAAAGCCACTTCATTTAGTTTTGATTCTCCAATTCAAACAGCAATTGAAACGCTAAACGAAGTGTTATCTATTGGGGAATATAAAGATTATAAGTTTAAGCTTTTAGACAGAATTAGCGATTCTGAAAATTTAGTTTCCTTTAAAACTGATAAATTGCAGGTGAAATTAAGCGATAATTATGATTCTAGCCCAACACCAGCAGACCAGTTAATTCTTTATGAATATTATAGAAATCAAAAAAATAACACCTTTAAAAATTATTCTATTGCAGATTTAACAGAGGGCAGAGCTCTGCTTGATGTGAAAGAAATTCATTACACAAGGTATTCTTTTGTGCTTCAAAAATATTTAGAATATGCAACGCAAAAAGTTGTTTATATTAATGGCTCTTATTATGCTGTGAAAGAATATGAAAAGATAGAAAACAATAAAAAAGTTGTTTATTATGATTTTGATGATGAAATTTTAACTAGTGAACTTACTTATTTAAATGGCCTTAA
>JAFSXW010000071.1 GCA_017443885.1 Clostridia bacterium
ATGTCCCCACAAAGAGTTATAAGATTATAAAGATATAAAAGGCCTGTTAACTCAGGCCTTTTTTTTTGCAAGTAAGCAATAGGAAAAATAGTAGGACCTTTTAGGACCTTTTACCAAGAAATAAATGAAAATAGATAGAAAAAATCAGTTTTTAAATTTTTTTATAGTTTTTATTAATTATCAAAAAAGATAAACTATGGTTCTATTCTAGAATAGCACCAAAGAATTTTTTAAAAAATCCCTATGAAAATATCGCAAATATGCCGAATTTTCTAGGGATTTGTTGGAGCTAGCGAGCGGGCTCGAACCGCCGAAACCTCTTACTTACCAAGCAAGTGCTCTACCAACTGAGCTACGCTAGCATATATAAATGGCTCCACAAATATTAAATTTTTTTCAGTGCTATTCAGGTGGCAAGATATCCTTACCAAGGCGGTGCACTACCGACTGTGCTATATCAGCATATAAAAATATTGCCAGTTTTTGTGGGTTTACCAGAAGTGCGATAAAATAATGCGAAAAACAATCTTACTTCTTTTAAACAAAAGCATTATATCATTAAAAATAGGCTTTGTAAAGCACATCGCAAATAATTTTTTAAAAAGCATAAAAATATGATATGGTATTGAAAAGTGAAGTTTTGTGTGTTAAAATAGTGGGGTAAAAACTTTACGGAAGGTGATAAAATGGACGAACTTGTTAAAAAGAGGTTTGCAGATGCGTTTTCATTGAAGCAAAATTTAAGCGATTTTGAAGAAGTTTCTAAGGGGCTAAAATATTTTACGGAGCATAAAAATACTCAATATAATGAAGAAAGAAACAAAGAATTGTTTAAGCAACTCAGCGAAGCAAAAGAAGAAAAAGAGTATTTAGTTATTAGGAATAAAATTGTTGAAGAAAATTTGCAACTTGTTCGTATGGTGCTTATGGAGTTAATTAGTAGGAATAAATACAACAATTATAACAAATACATTATTCCAAGCACGATTAATGCAGATATTTTTTCGGTAGCTTGCGAAGGCTTAATTAATAGTGTTGATAAATATGATATATCTAAAGAATGTTCTTTTGCAACATACGCAATGAAAAACATGTTTCGCGAGATTATAAAATATTGGACAAAACAAACAACAAAGCAAAGATCGGTTGCCACAAATATTGTTTATATGGACACATTGCCATTGTTTCAACTAGATAATAATGATTACGCTTCTGAGAAAGAAAATTTAGATATAGAGAGAGAGTATAATGCGCCAAGCTATCAGTATTTTGCTTGCCAAAGTGCAGAAGACGAAATGCTTAGATTTGAGCTTTTAAAGAAACAGCAAACAATGGGCAATTTAATATTAAATGAAATTAAAGGTGCGAGGTTGTCTGGCAGGGAAGAGGAGATTTTAATAGAATATTACGGACTTCAAGACAATTTGCCAAAAACTTTTAAGCAAATATCTGAAAATCTGGGGATATCTAAGCAATGTTGCCAAAAATATCATGAAGCTGCACTCCTAAAAATCAATAATTATATAATTAAGAATAAAGGTGCAAAGAAATTTTTAGAAGATTGCCTAGATGATTATGCTTATTTAGAAGAAGAACAAGAAAAATAAAGTGGGCATTGTGCCTGCTTTTTTTATACACAAAATTAAAAAAAATGACAGAATTTTTAGTATTTTAAAAAAATTGTTTTGAAATTTAAATTGATTATGTTAATATAAATATGAATTAATGGGCAACCTAAACACAAAGGAGAATATCTTTATGGCAGAAAAAACGCCAAACGCAACAAAAAAAGTGGCAAGCCCTAAAAAACCAGCCACTAAAAAACCAGCTACTAAAAAGAAGGAAACAAATGTAGCTGAAGAAAAAGAAATTTTAAAAGACGAAGTGGCATCAACTGAAGCTAGTGAACAAGCTGAAGTTAAAAAAGATGCTAAAACAGCCAAAACTTCAAAAACAAAAAAAGTGAAGGCAGAAGAAACAAAACAAGCAGAAGCCAAAGCCGAAGAAGTGAAAGAAGAAGCCAAGGCAGAAGAAGAGAGTGCTGATGCAAAAGCAGAAGAGGTTTCTGTGCCAGAAAAAGCACCAAAAGCCAAAAAACACACAAAAGGCGAGCTAGCCATGCTAATTGTTAGCATTGTTTTGTGTTGCTTAATGGCGCCAATTTTAATAATGAATGTGGTGCTAATTATTCAGTCGGCAATTCATCCAAACGAATTACCATCAATATTTGGTGTGAAACCAATAGTTGTAATTTCTGCATCTATGGAGCCAGATATTAAAGTTAATGATCTTATTTTTGTTAAAACTGGTGATTATTCAAACCTTAAAAAAGGCGATGTTATAACCTTCCGTGATGAAAATGGAGCAGTTGTTACCCACGAAGTTTATAGTGTTGGAACAAATAGTAGGGGTGAAGTTTGCTATCAAACAAATGGTATTAATAACTATCAAAGAAATGAGGATGGCACACCATATTTAAATAGTCAAGGTCATGTTGTTGACAATCCAGACCAAAATACAGGTGCGGTGGACAGCTGGATAACTGTTGATAAAATTGAAGGCGTTTATCAATCTCGTATTGGTGGGCTTGGTGGATTTATTCTTTGGATGCAAGGCACCGTTGGCATTATAGTTTGCATTGGTGTTCCACTTGCAGCGTTTATTGTTTATGAACTTATTAGAAGAAACAATGAGCTTAAACGAGAAAGAGCAAACCACGCAGATAGCACTAATGAACTAGAAGAGCTTAAAAAGAAACTTGCAGAGCTTGAAAAAAATGGCAAATAGCCATTTTTAAAGTGAAACACAAGCCCTTGGCTTGCGTGAAGAGTGAAGCACCAACCTATTGGTTGGCGAGAAGCACGAGCCCATAGCTCGCGTTTCGGACTATTATATAGAAAGAGAAAAGAAGCACAAGCCTTTGGCTTGCGTGAAGAGAGAAGCACCAACCTATTGGTTGGCGAGAAGCACGAGCCCATAGCTCGCGTTTCGGACTATTATATAGAAAGAGAAAAAGTGAAAAATAGTAAATTATTAGAATCTTCGTTGGCGTTTGCCGTGAAAATTATAACTTTAGCAGACGAACTAAGGCAAAACCATGAATATACAATAAGCGATCAAATTGCAAGAAGTGGAACAAGCATAGGTGCTAATATCAGCGAGGCACAATATGCACAGAGCAAAGCAGACTTTATTAGTAAATTGCAAATCGCTTTAAAAGAAGCCAATGAAACAGCTTATTGGTTGAAACTAATTAAATTGGCGAAGAAGATAGATACACAAGCACAACAATTTGTTACATTAGAATCAGATTGTGTGGCACTTAAGGCAATGCTTGTTTCATCTATAAAAACTGCAAAACAAGGCAGTGAATAAACACATTCCATGATGCGAACGGAAGTGAGTGCTTCTCGCAAACGAAGTTTGTGCTTCATGCAAAGCGTTAGCGGAGTGCTTCATGTGCCGAAAGGCACGCTTCACGTTAAAGGCAATTGCCTTTAACAAACAAATTTGGTTCTTTCATTTGTTGCCAAGAAACAAATGTGAGGATATAGCCACTTTAAAAAAGCAAACGCTTTGGTGGCAAAAAGCTACAATTAAAGGCATAAAGCCAAGATAATTGCCTTTAAAAAACAAAATGTTTGTGATTTATGTAGCTACAATCACAAGCGATAAAACAAAAAGAAAAAAATTATAAGGAGAAAACAAAATGAAAAAAAGAAATTGGTTAATGACAATTGCTTTTGCAGTTCTTTCATTAACAATCGTTTCAACCATGGTAATTGGCACAACTTATGCGAAATTTACTAGCACAATTAGCAATGCTGGTACCGTTCGTGCTGCTGGTTTCTTAATCACTGGTTCAACAACTGGTCAAGCAGCTAATGTTCTAATTGCCCCAGGTGAATCAAAAGATATTACAGTTAATATCAAATATTTCTCACAAGTAGACACAGAAATTACTGCTGCTGCTGCTGGTGATAACACAGCCAACACTGGTGCATTCTCTGCAACAAACTGGGCTGCAATTAAATCATTCTTTAATACCAACTATGCTGCATTAAACACATACTTTGGTATTACTGGTGAAGGTGCTGCAACAGGTGCTATGACAGCAACAAATCCTAGCGATTTAATTACAGTTAACAACACTCAAATGTTAACTCAATTTGCTACAAATGCACAAACTGCAGGCTTAACAACTCAAACAGTTGATTCTCACCTATACATTAAAGCTATGGGTTATAATGAGTCAACAGCTGAATCTGTTACAGTTACAGTTCCTGTAACCTGGCAAACAGATACAACTGGTAAAGATACTCTTGATACCTTAATTGGTAACTGCATCGCTGCATTATTAAATGTTGCTGGTGAATCAACAAACAGATTTGCTAACCAAACAGTTAGTGGAACATCTGTTACACTTAACTATGGCACTGGCTTAGATCTAGTATTAACTCTAGACACAGCTGCAACTGCATTACCATCTGAAATTAGTGTAAACGCAGGCTTTACTGCAACACAATACACTGGTTCTGCATTAACTTGGTCTTAATCTTTAATTAATATCAGTTAATTAGGATTTAATCAAATGTAAATTTCATAATTCTTCGCATTCTTGGCATGCGAGGAATTATGGCTTTATTTAAAACATAAAAAAGATTTCTCGGCTAGGCTCGAAAAAACAGGGAAGAAAAATTTTATGGTTTAAATAAAGCTTGTAAAAGCGCTTTGCGTTTTTAATTAAAGGATAAAACAAAATGCCAGAAATTTTAGTGGACAACTTTGATAAAAACAAATTTAAGAATACGCTGACGAACGCTCCAGTTTTAGGGAAAGTGAAACTTGGGGTTGGGCGTAAGCGTATTTTTGACGCGCAAAATAGAATTATCGGAACGGTTGCTGGCACTAAAATTTATGACCTAAACAACAAGCTTTGGGGAACAATTATCACCCGAGATAGCGAAGCGGGCTTTAACAAAAACGAAATTGTGGATAGGGGAACTGTTATTGCCACTATCGACAGAGATAAAAACATTTATCGCAAGCAAGTTTCTGCATATAAGGCAGGCACTTCTTCAAATGTTTATTTGGGAACAATTAGAACCAACAAGGTGGTTGCAATATTGCTTCCATTACTTATTAGCGTGGTTGCAATAACTGCCATTTCTGGTGTGATATTGGGCGTTATTTTAAGGCAGAAAACCGAGCCAGACTATTTAAAAGAAGCGCCAGTTTTGGGTGTTTATTCAAACAGCGTTTATCCTTCAAACAACTGGAAACAGAAAAAGGAAATTGATATTTTTAACAAAGGGGATCTTAAAACTGCAATTATTGCGCCAGGAGATAGTGGAAACTATATTTTTGCAGTGAAGAACGAAAACACCCACGCAATTGAATATAGAATTACCATGAAAAAAGATGATGAACACAACTTTAATCTTGTTTATCGACTTGCCTTGCAACTAACTGGCGATAGCAAGCGCTATGTTGCAGGAAATTCTAGCCCAGAAGGGTATTTAAGCCCAGAAAATGTGCTTCCTAGTTCGGTGGTGCTTGCTCCGGGAGCTTCTCATTATTATATTTTAGAGTGGCTTTGGCAAGATAACAACACCGATGAACAAAATAAAACGGATACAAACATTGGCGCCCATCAATATTCTTATAATTTGGAACTGACGGTTTCGGCGGAATATGTTGGCTAGGTTTAACTGGGACATTTAGCGAACAACTGCAGAAATTGCAAACTCGTCCACTTGGCAGTACAATGAGTACAGCCTGCGTGTAACTAGTTTTTATTTCTTAGTTCTTCATCTAAATCTCGCAGTTAAACAAATAAGCTATATTAAACAGCAGAATAGGTTAACTGGGACCTTAAAAAGTGAAGAGTTGCCAGAGACAACATGAAGAGTGAAGCGCAACTTTTCAGTTGCCGTGAAGCGTTGCACTTTGTGCAACATGGCGGACGATTATTACATGATTTGCAATACCGACCGAGGCGATAGGCGAGCTAAGGTGTATCTATTCAAATTAGAGTTTCTAGGGCTACGCTCGAAATGGCAGAAAAATTCTTGGGCAAGGCTTAAAATAACACAAAGTATACTATAAATAATGGCATCAGATACAGAAATTGAACAACTTAATATTGCACCAGAGCCAAAGAAGTTTGACGCTAAAAAATTCTGGCTAACGGTTTGGGAAGTAGTGAAATGGGTGCTACTCACTTTTTTGGTGCTTACAATAGTTTTTAATTTAATCAAAATTGCAAAAAGCAAAAATGGTGATGCTTTTCCTATGATTTTGGGTTTTGGCGATGCAATTGTTATCACGGGCTCTATGGAGCCAACAATTAAGGTTGGCGATGCCGTGTTTGTTCACAAGCAGTCTGCTTATAATGTGGGCGATATTGTAACTTTTATTGACAACAATGGCAATGTGGTTACTCACAGAGTTGTGAGTGTTACTGATGGCCTTTACACCACACAAGGTGATGCAAACAATGTTGCCGACAGACAAATGCTAACCACAGATAATATTTGTGGCAGGGTTTTATTTTGGATTGCTAGGTTTGGATATTTTGTGCAATTTATGCAGAGCATTTGGGGCGTTATTATTATTTTTGCTATTGGTTTTGCAATTATTGAAGTTCCGTATTTAGTGAAAAACATAACTAAAAAAAGAAAAGAACAAAAAGAAGCAGAAGCTATTAAAAAGCGTATTGAAGAGCTTGGTGGCTACACCAACAAAGAACGCAAAGATATGGCAAAAGCCGAAAAAGAAAAAAGTGAGCCTAAAAAAGCCGAAAAAATTTACTTTGTTCAGGCTCCTAAAAAGAAAAAAGGTCCTGTGGACGATTTTTAAAAGCAAAGCGTATTTATTTGCGCTTTTATGCATTTTGGGGTAAAATAAAATAGGGGGAGAAATGAAAAAACTAAACAGCCACACAATTAAAATAATTATTTTAAGTTTGCTGTTTGTTGCAGTGTTTTGCGTTAGTATATCTAACACTAGTGCTCGTTTTGCATCCCTAATTTCCACAGATAGCGTTACTCGTGGCGCCAATTGGTGGTTTGTTGTGAATTACGACAGTCAGGATATAAATGCTTATTCTGGCAACACTTTCTCCGTTAATTTGGCTCAAACAAGAACTGATAGTAAGTCTAGTTTAATAAACAACAATGTGGTTGCTCCTGGTGGGTATGGCGAAATTGAGCTTACTATTGATTGCGGTGGTTGCGAGGTTGACAGCCGTTATGAACTAATTATTAGCAAGCAAGATAACTCGCTTGAATATCCTAATATTGTGTTCTACACCGGCGTTAAGGGAACTGCTAGTTATAGTGAAGTGGTGGTTAATTCAACAGTTTTAAC
>JAFSXW010000072.1 GCA_017443885.1 Clostridia bacterium
ATTTTAAGTGATGGAATATTCTTAACTATTTTAATGCTCGTTTTATATATAACTCTTGCAGTTCTTCTTTCTAGCATTAAAATGAGTTTAACTGCATCTTTTGCGCCAAGTATGATAGAAGAAAGTTTAAGTGCTTGGAAGGCATTTAAAACTAGTGGCAGAATGACGGGCAGAGCCTTTTTAAGAACGCTTTCTTGCTCAATAGTTGTGAATTTAACTGTTATTTTTGCTAATATGTTTTTAGGAATATTCACGCTAGGTGTTGGGCTTTTAATAACAATTCCAGCAAGTGTTGTGTTTATTGCAATTTTTAAAACCACAAATTATTTTACTATAGAATGCAAGAGTTATTATTTAAGTGATAATGTTATTGTTGAACCAAAAAAACCAAATTTAAATTAAAGGAAATATTATGGACGAAATTAATAAACAACAAAATGCCGTAATGCCTAAAAAGCGTGTGTTTACTGAAGATTATGCATCTAAGGCAGTTTATGAGGCAGGTATTAAGAAACAACAAAATATTAAAAATAAACCAATTATGAAACCAATGCTAGAAGAAGCAATGGATGATGAAATGATTATAACCACAAAAACAGCAATAAAGGCGAAACCAAATTCGCTTAAAGTTGTGTTTTTAGGTGGTGTTGGCGAAATCGGTAAGAATATGACGGCGCTAGAATTTGGCGAAGATATTATTATTATCGATTGCGGGCTTGCTTTCCCTGGCGAAGATATGCCGGGCGTGGATTTGGTTATTCCAGATTTCACATATATTAAAGAAAATGCAAGCCGTATTCGTGGGCTTGTGATCACTCATGGCCACGAAGACCATATTGGCTCAATACCATATTTATTTAAAGAACTAAAAGTTCCTGTTTTTGGAAGTAGGCTTACTTTAACATTGCTTGAAAACAAGTTTGAAGAGCATAAAATCACTGGTGTTAAAATGGTGGCAGTGAAGCCTAGAAGCGTTGTTCATTTAGGCTGTTTTAGCATTGAATTTATAAAGGTGAACCATTCTATTGCAGGTGCAATGGCATTATCTATCACAACACCAGCAGGCGTGGTTTTCCACACGGGCGACTTTAAAATAGATTTTGAACCAATAGACAAAGAGATGATAGACCTTCCTAGAATTAGTGAAATAGGGTCTAAGGGTGTGCTTCTTCTTATGTGCGAAAGCACTAATGTTGAGCGCCCGGGCTACACAATGAGTGAATCTAGCGTTGGGCAAAAACTAGAAAAAATATTTATAGATAACGCCACTCGCAGAATTTTTGTGGCAACATTCTCTAGCAATATTTATAGGGTTAAACAAATTGTTGATTTAGCAATTAAATATGGCAGAAAAGTTGCTGTTGTTGGGCGTAGTATGATAAACAACATTGACGCTGGCATGAAAATAGGCGAATTTGATTTTGATAAAAGCGTGTTTATAGATGTTGAAAAAGTCCCAAGTTTGGAAGATAAAAATGTGTTAGTGCTATCAACTGGAAGCCAGGGCGAACCAACAAGTGCGCTTTCTAGGCTTGCAAATGGCGAGTTTTCAAGGCTTGAAATTGGCGAAAATGATACTGTTATTTTCAGCTCAACTCCAATTCCTGGCAACGAAAATATGATAAATAAAGTTATAAACAAACTTTATAGAAAGGGAGCAATAGTTATTCATGATGATGTTCACACTTCTGGGCACGCTTGCCAAGAAGAACTTAAAATTATTCATAGCTTAATTCGCCCTAAATATTTTATTCCTGTTCATGGTGAATATAGGCATCTTAAAGAACATTCAAACTTAGCCGAAAAACTTGGCACTCCTAAGCATAATATTTTAATTCCAGAAATTGGCATGGTTGTTGAAGTAACAAAGCGTGGCATAGGTGTTTGCGGAAAAGTTCAGGCAGGCGAAATGCTAGTTGATGGGCTTGGAATTGGCGATGCTGGCTCAGTTGTGCTTAGAGATAGAAAACTTCTTAGCGAAGATGGCTTAGTGGTGGTTGTAATTAGTGTTAGCGGAGCAAATGGCGAACTACTTAGCGAGCCTTATATGATAACTCGTGGGTTTGTTTACACGCAAGAAGCCGAGGTTTTAGTTGAAGAAGCAAAAGGCGTGCTACTAGACACTTTAAAAACAATAGATTTAAAAGAAGAGCATGATTTCAACGAACTTAGAAATGTTATTCGTAAACCACTAAGAAACTTCTTCTTTAAACGCACTCATAGAAATCCTATGATTCTTCCAATCATTTATAGAGTTTAGTATGGATATTGAAAATTTTAGAAACACATATAGGGCAAAATTTGTTCCGGTGGTTCGAGATAAAACAGGCCATCTTTTAGAAGATATTGTGAAAGAAATAAAGCCTAAAAGAATTTTAGAGTTTGGCACTGCTGTTGGCTTAAGTGCAATACTAATGCTTAAAGCTAGCAGTATGGCCACGCTAGACACCATTGAAATAGACGCAGAAAGAGCCAAAGAAGCAAGAATAAACTTTCAAAATGAAGGTTTAAGCCAAAGAGCCACTGTGATTGAAGGCGATGCTTTAGTTGTTGCCAAAAAACTAGTGGCAGAAAATAAAAAATATGATTTAATATTTTTAGATTGTGCTAAGGGGCTTTATCCTAAACTTGTGCCATATATTGAAACGCTGTTAAATGGTGGCGGAGTGTTTGTAGCAGACGATGTGCTGTTTTTTGGATATGTGTTTGGAGAACCTCCCAAAAAACATAGGTCTAGCACTTATAGAATTAGGGAATTTATTGAAATAGTAAGCAATTCTAAAAAATTAGAGAATGTGCAAATTTATGAAATTGAGAATGGCGTGTTAGTTGCAAAAAGGAAGGATACTAATGAATAAAATAGAACTTTTAGCCCCAGCAGGCGATAGCGAAAAACTAGATTCAGCATTATATTTTGGTGCAGATGCTGTTTATTTTGCTGGCAAAAACTATGGGCTTAGGGCTTTTGCAGGTAATTTTAGTGATGATGAATTAATTAAAGCAGTTGAGAAGGTGCATTCTTTAAATAAAAAGGCATATATAACACTAAATGTGTTTGCAAGAAATAAAGATTTTAATGGCCTTGCAGATTATTTAAAGGTGCTAGAAAAAGCAAAAATTGATGCTTGTATTGTAAGCGATTTAGGGCTTTTTATGTTTATTCGTGCAAATTCCCCAAACCTTACACTTCATGTTTCAACTCAGGCAAACACCACAAATAAATATTCGGCAAAATCTTGGGCAGATCTTGGTGCTAAAAGAATAATATTAGCTAGAGAACTTAGCCTAGAAGAAATTAAGGAAATTAGAGCATTTTTGCCACAAGAAGTTGAACTAGAAGCGTTTGTTCATGGTGCAATGTGTATTAGTTATAGTGGAAGGTGCTTGCTTTCAAACTATTTAACAGGCAGAGATAGCAACCACGGAGAGTGCGTGCAAGCGTGCAGGTGGCACTACAGACTTGTTGAAGATGAACGCCCAAATGAACCATTAGAACTAGAAGAAGATGAGCGTGGTGCATATATATTAAATAGTAAAGATTTGTGCCTAATAGATTATCTAAAAGATTTAAAAGATGCTGGTATTTGCAGTTTTAAAATTGAAGGCAGAATGAAATCTCCATATTATGTGGCAACTGTTGTGAATGCTTATAGACGAGCAATAGACAGGCTAGAAAAAGGGGAAGAAAAAGATAATGAAGCATTTTATTCTATGCTTCATGATGAATTAAAAAAAGCAAGCCATAGAGATTACACAACTGGTTTTATGATAGATAGTGGGAAAATAAGGCAAAACTATGCTTCTTCTAGCCAAATTCAAGAAAGTGTGTTTATGTAAAAAGTGCTTATTGCAAAAGTAAAAAATATTTAAGTTGAACACCGCAATAAATTTAGTGTTGGAGACGAACTTTAAATTTTTAGCCCAAACAAAGATTTTAATAAAAAAATAAAAGTTGAAAAAATTATAAACAGCAAATGGCAAGACACTGATTGTGCAAAACTTGTGCAAGAAAAAGTAACGATTGTTGCAGATAAAGAATATGCGTTAAACCCAGGCGATATTTTAAGAAAATAAATAAAAATTAAAAAGCGTGCAATATTTGCATGTTTTTTTTTTCGTGAAAAGTGAATTGCACTGCGAGCAAGTGGAGCACAAGCCTTTGGCTTGCGAGAAAAGAGAAGCACCAGTCTTGCCAGTTGGTGTGAAGCACGAGCCTATGGCTCGCGTTGCGGACAATTATTAAGTGAAGGGAGAAAAGTGAGGGGCTGGATATAGTGGAATTTTTATATGGTCAATTTGCACAAAACATTTGTTCAAATTTGGTTTAACCACCTATTATAATATTGATAAAACCTAGAAAAAACCTAGCAATGAAAGGGGTGGCGGTTTTTAGTTTTTAACAGTTGTTAATAATTTTGTTAAAAAAGTGGTCAAAAGTGGTTGATTTTGATTTTTGCTATTGATATAATGGCGTTGAAATTAAAAAGGAGTAGTCTAGGTTATGCTAATTGGCACTTTTAGGCATCAGGTTGATGAAAAAAAGCGTATGCGTATTCCTTCTAAGCTGAAAGAAGAACTAGGCACAGGCTTTATTATCACAAAAGGCACTAATGGTTGTTTATTTGCTTTTTCTAAACAAGATTTCGAAACCGAGATAATAGAGAAAACAAGAAGCATTTCTATATTTGATGCAGATTCTCAAAAACCACTTAGAGTTTTAATGAGCAGTGCATTTGAAAGCGAAGAAGATAACCAAGGGCGAATTTTAATTCCACAAGAGCTTCGTGCTTTTGCTAGTATTACGAAAAAGATTGTTTTTGTTGGCGTTGGTTCAAGAGTTGAAATTTGGGCAGAGGAAGAATGGGATAAATATAATGAAGGCCTTGATTTCACAGAAGCATCTAAAAATTTAGCAAAACTGGGTGTGTAATGGAATTTAAACATATACCTGTGATGCTAGAAGAGTGTTTAGATGGGCTAAACCTAAAAAATGGTGGCATTTATGTTGATGCAACTATTGGTGGCGCAGGGCACTCTTACGAGATTTTAAAGCGAACAAAAAACACAACATTAATTGGTATAGACCAAGACTTAGAAGCAATAGAAGCATCAAAACAAAGGCTTAAAGAATTTGATGGCAGGTTTTCGCTTATTCATGATAATTTTAAAAACCTTCCACAAATACTAAATGGCTTAAATGTGTCTAAGGTTGATGGTATATTAATAGACCTTGGGGTTTCAAGCCATCAATTAGACGATATTTCTAGGGGTTTTAGTTTTAGGGGAGAGGCCACACTTGATATGCGAATGAATCAAGAAAATGCACTTTCTGCTAAAGAGGTGGTGAACACCTACTCCGAAGAAAAATTAAGAAAATTGATATATGACTATGGTGAGGAGCGCTTCGCCGGTGCTATTGCTCGCCACATAGTGAAAAGAAGGCAAGCAAAACCTATTGAAACAACACTAGAACTTAAAGAAACCATTATGTCGGCTGTTCCACGATATAAAGGCAAAAATGGGCTAGACAATGTTCAAAGGACTTTTCAAGCCATAAGAATTGAAGTAAACGGCGAACTTGCAATTTTAAAAGAAGCACTAGAAAATGCGGTTAAATTTTTAAATAAGGGTGGACGGCTAGTTGTGTTATCCTTCCACAGCTTAGAAGATCGAATTGTAAAAACCGTAATGAAAGAAAAAAGCGTTAATTGCATTTGCCCACCAGAATGGCCGGTGTGCAAGTGTGGGGGGAATAACGCCACAGTTAAAATTATAACTAAAAAACCAATTGAGGCTTCTAGGGAAGAAATGGAAATAAATTCTAGAAGCACATGTGCAAAACTTAGAATTGCAGAAAAGATAAAACAATAATGAGAGGATTGAAAATTTTTTAAACGGACAAAACAAAAATAGCATAAAACGGGAAAATTTATGCAAAGGAGGGAAATGTGGTAACGGAAACTAGCACGGAAACAAGAAGAGTTCCTTCGTGGCAAACTTCATCTTACGACGAAGACGAAGATGATTATAACACTACGCCAAACTTCTTTTCTTCAAGACCATACACTCAAACGCAAGTTGAAGATAGCGATGAAGAAGAAACAGAGCCTGCTTTTGAAATAGAGAAAAACTATTCTTCTAGCGATGAAGAAGACGAAGAAGAAAACGAAAAGCAAGATTTTGTTATGGCAAAAAAAGGGCTTTTAGATGTTAGAAGAAAACAAGAAGCTCAGCCGATAATAGAATCTGTTTCAAAGCCAAAACTTTCAGCCAGACTAAAAATTGCGCTAACTGTTTATAGTTTAGTTTTAGCATTAATTGTTGGCTTTGCAATTTACAACACCGTTGCCATATCTAGCATGGGAAATTCTATTAATGCCACTTCCTATGAAATTTCAATGGAACAAGGTGTAATAAACGACCTTGAAGCCGAGTATAATGAATTAGGAACATCTGCTTCTATAAAAGAAAGAGTGCCAAATGGCTATGTGGAAATAGTGGATGGCGAAAATAGTTTTTCTTCAATCGCTCCAGTGTTAGATGAAGAAGAAGTTATTTCTTTGGATTCAAATTGGTTTGATAAGGTTTGCGAATTTTTTAGCAGTTTGTTCTAATTTAGTTTAAAAAGGTAAACTTAATTGGAAATTAAATACACTTCATATAGTATGCAAAAGAGGATTTTAGCGATATTGTTGCTTGTCCTCTTTTTTTTCGTGCTCCTTATTGCTAGGCTATTTTATTTACAAGTGGTAGTTGGCGTCAAATTAGAGGCAAAAGCGCTATCTCAGTGGCTAAGAGATGTGCCAACTCAGGCCACTAGGGGAACTATAACAGATAGGTATGGAGCAGTTTTAGCTTCTAGTGAAACAAGCTTTACAATTTATGTGCGTCCTGCAAGTGTAATTAGCCCTGAAAAAGTGGCAAGTGTTATTGCAAAAAACACAGCTTTAGATGAAAGTGAAGTTTTAGAAAAGGTAAATAAAAAGGGCGTTAGCGAAATTGAAATTGCAAAAAATATTTCTCACGAAGTGATGCAAAGCATTTTAAAAGAATATGAAGAAGGCATTATTTTTGCGCAAAACAGCACAAGGAATTACACCTACGATAGTTTGGCATCTCGTGTGTTGGGTTTTATAGATGCCGATGGAAATGGTCAAACTGGCTTAGAAGCATATTATAATAAATATCTTAAAGGTGTTAATGGTGTTAGCCTTGTGGAGAGCAATTTAAAGGGGCAAACCCTTGAAAATTCGCCAACTTATTATATAGATCCGATTGATGGGTTAAACATAGAACTAACGCTAGATTTTAAAATTCAGCAGGCAGTTGAAAATATAATACTTAATGCTTATAACGATAATGGAGCAAAAAACGCATCTTGTATTGTTATGGATCCTTCCACTGGCGAAATTCTTGCTCTTGCCACCGCTCCATATTTCAACTTAAATGAAGTGCCACGAGATGATGTTGGGGCTCTTATGGATTTAAGCCGTAATATAATTATTAGTGATGCCTATGAGCCGGGCTCAACTTTTAAAATTTTAACCACAGCAATTGCATTAAACGAGGGGCTCACAAGTGAGCATGATTATTTTTATTGCAGTGGTTTTAGAGTGGTAAATGGAGTTAAAATCAATTGCCACAGAAGGTCTGGACATGGGTCGCAAAGTTTGGGGCAAGGCCTTTCTAATAGTTGCAACTGTGTGTTTATGGAACTTGCAAGGCGAATAGGGCTTGAAAGGTTTTATTCCTACTTAGAAAAATTTAGGCTAACAGAAGGCTTTGGGCTAGATTTTTTTGGCGAAGGAAAAGCCGTAACCATGCCACAAAGTTTGGTTACAGATGGGGATTTATTTAGAATGGGTTTTGGACAATCTATTGCGGTAACCCAACTTGGATTAATTAATAGTGTGGCTAGTTGCATAAATGGTGGCAATTTAATGCAACCATATTTTGCGAAAAAAATATATAGTAATGCTGGGCAGATTCTTTATGAAAAACAAAGTACTGTTTTAAATAAAACTGTTTCAAAAGAAGTTAGCGACACCCTAAACAGATTGCTTTTTAAAGTTGTTGATGGTGGTGGCGGAAAAAGAGCAATGGTTGCAGGACATAATATTGCAGGGAAAACGGGCACTGCACAAAAATACGAAAACGGAGCCATTGCCGAAGGGAAATATGTGGCATCATTTATAGGATATGCGCCGGCAGAAAATCCAAAATATTTAGTTTTGGTAACGGTAGATGAGCCAAAAGGTGCTTATTATGGTGGTGTGGTTTCTGCACCAATTGCAAAAAATGTTTTTGAAAAAATTTTTGAAATTAGAGAAGTGGAGGCTAATGAAAATTTAGAAGCAGGACGCAAGGCATTAGAAGCCAATATTGAAGTTCCTAATGTTATAGGCAAAACGCTATCTCAGGCGAGCACAATGATAACTGAAAGTGGGCTTACATATCTAACATCTGGCACGGGAAGCAAGGTTAAAGCACAAATTGCAGAGCCGGGGTCTATGGCATTTAGTGGAGATATTGTGTTACTTATTATGGATGAAATATAAAATAAGGGGGCAAAATTATGAAATTATCTGGGCTTATTACTGAAAATGATGTTTTGCTTTATGGCGATATTGAAACCGAGGTTTTTGGGCTTTCTCATAATAGTAAAAGCATTAAAAAAGGTGATGTGTTTTTTGCACTATCAGGGCAAGCTTTTGACGGAAATTATTATATAGAAGAAGCGGTAAAAAATGGGGCAAGCGTGATAGTAACCGATAAAAATGTAAATGTAAATATTGATGCAAGTGTTATAAAAACAAATAATGCCAGAAGTGCAATGACAAGTTTTGCATCTAAGTTTTATAACAATCCTCAAAACAGTATGAAGATTATTATGATAACGGGAACAAATGGGAAAACCACCACAAGCTTTTTAATTCAAAATATTTTAAATGATAATGGGATGCCAGCTGGTGCTATTGGAACAAATGGTGCAATTTGGGGCAAAAAACATATTAGCACGGGCATGACAACTCCTGATCCCATAGAACTATTTAAAATTTTATCTCTAATGAAAGATGATGGCATAAAAGTGGTTGTTATGGAGGCCTCTGCTCATGCATTGGTGCTTAATAAATTAGATGGCATTTCTAGTGATATTTCAATTCTAACCAATATAACGCAAGACCATTTAGATTTTTTTAAAGATATGGAAAACTATGCAAATGCAAAATTTTCATTATTTTGCGCAGAAAAAACCAAAAGTGCAGTTGTGTGCATAGATGATGATTACACAATTAAACTATTTAATAGCTTAACAGTTCCAGCCATTTCTTGTGGCGTTAATAAAGATGCAATAATAAAAGCAGAAAATGTGGAGCAAACTAATAGTGGGCAAAATTTTGTTTGCAATATTAATGGCAAAAAACAGAAATACGCTATTTTATTAGACGGCGAGTTTAATGTTAAAAATGCACTATGTGCAATAAGTGCATGCAGTTTGTTAGGCATTAAAGAAGATAATATAAAAGACAGCTTAAAAACGATTGCCCCAGTGGCAGGCAGGTTTAATAAAATAGATAAAAATGGTGTGATGGTTGTTATTGATTACGCTCACACTCCAGATGGAATTTTTAATGTAATAGTGGCTGGAAGAAAATTAGCAAAAGAAAATAAACTGTATGTGGTGTTTGGTTGTGGTGGGCTTAGAGACGATAAAAAGCGTCCTATAATGGGTGAAATTGCGTGTGAAAATGCCGATTATGTGTATATCACTAGCGATAATCCACGGCAAGAAAACCCAAGCAAAATTATAAGCGACATTATAAGTGGTGCTAAAAATAAGAATAATTTTGTGGCAATAGAAGATAGGAAAACCGCCATAGAAACAGCAATTTCTAACGCCAATAAAGGTGATGTTGTTATGATTCTTGGAAAGGGGTGTGAAGACTATATGGAAATCAATGGGCAAAAAATACCCTATAGCGATTATAGTGTTGTGAATAATTACATGCCTAGTGCAGAAGATAAACAAAAGAGTTAGTGTTTAAAAACAATTTAAATAATATACACTGTTAAAGATTAATAAAAAACGCAAAAATAGTATAAAAATATAAAAAATTAAAATAAAAATGTAATTTAAAACAAAAAATTGCAAAAAATATAACAAGTAAAGGAATAAGAATAAGAAATGAATTTTTATGCTAAATTGGTTTTATCAGGGATTGTTTCGTTTATTTTAGTGGCAATTATTATGCCACTTATTATTCGTGTTTTGCGTAAGAAAAAAATGGAGCAAAATATTCTTTCTTATGTTGAAATGCATTCTATTAAAAACGGAACGCCAACCATGGGTGGAATTGGTTTTATCCTTGCAATAATTATTTGTTCACTCATATTTGTGCATCGTGATAACCATCTAATGCTTATGAGCTTAATAATAACATTTTCATATTCTCTTATTGGTTTTCTAGATGATTTTATTAAATTTAAAATGCATCGCAATTTGGGGCTTAGGCCTTATCAGAAAATTATATCACAATTATCTGTTGCTATTGCCGTGTCGGTTTTTGTTTATTTAAATCCAAACCTAGTTGGTTCAAAAATTTTCATTCCTTTTTCTAGTGTAATGGTGGACTTAAAGTGGGGGATTATTCCATTTGTAATTTTAATATTTATTGCCACTACTAACAGTGTTAATTTAACAGATGGGTTAGATGGACTTGCAAGCATAACAACAATTTCTTACTTATTTTGTTTTGTGCTTATATTGATAATAGAGATTAATAGAGGGCTTGCTTCTAGTGATCTGCAAATACAAGGTTTAGCTATAGTTTCAGTAATTAGCATTGGCGCACTTTTCGGCTTTTTATTATATAATTCTTATCCTGCTAAAATATTTATGGGCGACACGGGATCGTTAGGGCTTGGTGGGCTTGTTGCTAGTGTTTCAATCTTTTCTAGAAATAGTTTATATATACCAATTCTAGGAGTAGTGTTTGTTGCTTCAAGTGTTTCAGTTATTATTCAGGTGTTGCATTTTAAGCGCACTCATGGAAAACGAGTGTTTTTAATGGCTCCACTTCATCATCACTTTGAAAAGAAGGGTGTTAGTGAAGTTAAAATAGTTTCGTGGTATGGAATAATTTCGCTTTTTTTGGGGCTAACTTCTGTGCTAATTTTAATGCTTGCCACAAATTAAAAAAAATGCAAAAACAATAATTAAAGCTGAAAATATTGCACTAATTTTAAAATAAAATGTAAAAAATGCAAATAATTGATATATTATTTACAATAAAAACATAATTTTTGTTTAATAAAAATAATTGCTTGTGCATAAACTTTAATATGTTTAAGCCAAAATTAATTCAGTTTAAAATAAGAAAAAATAGAACGGATTATATGATTTTGGTTCTTATAATTATACTTGTTGTGTTTGGCGTTATAATGGTTCATTCTGCAAGCAAGGTTAGTGCAGAACTTAGTTATGGCGATTCATTTTTCTTTACTAAAAAGCAAATTATTGGGGCAGTGATTGGTTTTATTAGTTTAATTATTTTTAGTTTTGTGGATTATCATTTGCTTGAAAAATTTAAGTGGCCTATCTTAATTGTTTCAATAGTTTTGTTAGGGCTTGTGTTTGTGCCTAAAATTGGCGTTGAAAATTATGGTGCTAAAAGATGGCTTAATCTTGGCATAACAACTATTCAGCCCAGTGAGATTGCTAAATTTGCGTTTATTATTTTTTCAGCAAGTGTGCTTGCAAAAAATTATAATAAAGTTAAAACATTTAGGGGAATTTTGCCTGTTGCAATTTTTGGTGCAATAATTTGCCTTTTAATAATCTTAGAACCTAATATGAGCATAACAATGTGTGTTGGGCTAACTGTGGTTTTTATGCTAGTTGTGGGTGGGGTGAGTTTAAAGCATTTTTTATTGTTTTTTATTCCGGCGCTAGCGTTAGTTCCATTTTTAATAATAATTGAGCCTTATAGAATGCGTAGGCTTGTTGCCTTTTTAGATCCGTGGCAAAGCGCAAAGGGAGAAGGCTTTCAACTTGTGCAATCTCTTTATTCGCTAGGATCTGGCGGGTTTTTAGGAAAAGGACTTGGGGCTTCTAGGCA
Source organism: Clostridia bacterium (assembly GCA_017443885.1). Lineage (GTDB taxonomy): Bacteria > Bacillota > Clostridia > Christensenellales > UBA1242 > UMGS2070. The sequence goes on from JAFSXW010000072.1 coordinate 12,120, forward strand.
AAAATATTTGTTTTTGCCCTTTGCAGAAAGTGATTTTATTTTTTCAATTATAGGTGAAGAACTTGGATTTGTTGGTGCGTTAGTTTTAATAATTATTTATGCCATGGTTATTTGGCGAATAATCAAAATAGCATTAAACGCAAAAGACCGTTTTGGGTGTCTTCTTGCAACAGGCATTGCCTCAATCCTTGCGATTCAAGTGATAATTAATATTGCCGTTGTTTCTGGCTCGATTCCGCCAACAGGGCTTCCACTGCCATTTATTTCGGCAGGCTCAACTTCACTTGTGGTTTTTATGAGTGCTGTGGGTGTTGTCTTAAACATATCAAAGCAGAGTAAAATTTAACTCTGCTTAATTTTTTATATAAAAATTTGATACAAATTGAAGTGAAATATGTTATTATAAACATATAAGGAGTAAAAATGAAAAAAGTTAGTTTAGAAGAAACAAGTAGTTTTCATAATAGTGATTTATGCATTGCGACAGAATATCCTTTTGGAGACAAAGATATAGACATTGCTACTGCAATCATAAAAGGTAGATATCCAGATAAAGGTTTTTGTGTAAATAAAGATGTTAAAGAGATGGTTTTCGTAATAGAAGGTTCTGGTGAAATACATAAAGAAAATAAAGTTGTAAAATTTAAAACCGGCGATGCTATACTAATAGAAAAAAATGAAAAATATTTTTGGGTTGCTAATTGCAAAGTTGCAATGTCTTGTTCTCCTGCGTGGTATCCAGAGCAACATCTTTTAGTTGATTAAAGTGCAATAATAAGTCATAACAGGCAGTATTCCGAGGGCAGGGCTTCCACTGCCATTTATTAGTGCGGGAAGCACCTTATTTGTGGTTTTTACGAGCGCAATAGGCGTGGCTCTTAATATTAATAAGCAATCAAAAAGCAGGGCATAGTGCTCTGCTTTTTTGTGAATTAAAATATATCAAAATTTACGCACGGTATTAAAATATAAAATAATTAAAGTATGCGAGGATAAATAAAATAAGATTAGGAATTTAAAAATAGGCTAAGCAGGCTGGAAACTATTTCAA
>JAFSXW010000073.1 GCA_017443885.1 Clostridia bacterium
AAACGCAAAATATAATTTATTTTAATGAAAAAGTGGCAAAAAATGCCACTTTTTGTGTTTTTTAGATAATTTAAAAGTTTTAATAGTCTATTTTTTTAAATAAAAAAACCGCAAATGCCAATTTCGACAATTAGCACCGAAGCGGTAAAATGGTAGCCAACTCCTTCAAAGCTACCTTGTGGCACATAATTTTCAAACTTAGTGCTGCTGCGGTCGGGCTCTGACACGGTTCATAAGAATTTTATTGCACAAGACCTTGATATCATCATTGCTTGCCACCTTCAGCCTTCCATGCTAATTGCCTAGAAAGGTTTTCGGCCCCTGCTATAGCAGATTTCAGGGAATAGGGCACTGCTAGCTCCCCACCTATTGCGGTAAGATTATAATAACATAATATTGGGTAATTTGCAAGTTTAAATTTAATTTTTTATTAAAAAACAAAGCGAATTTTTAGTTTTTGTATTTTTTATTTGAAAAAATGACATAATGTGATATAATGCAGTAAATAAGGAGACTTGGTATGGGAATTAATGCAGAGCGTTTTATAAATAGTTATAATACCCTAGATAAAACTTTAAGGGATTTATATAACATAAAACCAAATTTAACATTTAGCGACACAATTAGAAAAGTTGCGTCTGTTAATAGCGTTGTGAAAAAGCATGAAGATGATTTAATCGATTATGGCAGGCTTAGAAATGCAATTGTTCACAGAAGTATTAGTGGGGAAGTTATTGCTGAGCCACACGATGATGTTGTGTTAAAGCTAGAAGCTATAACTAGGCAGGTAAAAACCCCACCAAGGGCTATGGATAGCGTTGTGAATAGAAAAGTTTTTGTGGTGGATGGAGCCGAAAAAATAAAAAATCTGTTAATGGAAATGTATAAATCTGGCTATTCTAATATCCCTGTTTATAGAAGTGGAACACTTGTTGGTGTGGTTTCAAGGAAAATGCTTGTTGAAGCCATGGGAAAGGCTGTCATGCAAGAAAATAGCATTGATGAGTTTTTAAATAAAAGTGTTATGGATTCACTAGATTTAGAAAATATTTCTAGCCATTATGATGTTGTTCCTGCAAGTATCACAATAGATAATTTGTTGTATTTATTTCAGCAAAATAGGAAGCTTTCAACAGTTATTATCACAAAAACAGGCAGTTATAGCGAACAGCCACTTGGAATTGTGGTTACGGCAGACACAATTGATATGCAAACAATATTAGATAATTATTAATAAAGAAGAGTATTATGAAATTTAATGATGAATGGAAAGACTTTGAGGTTTTAGACACCGGCTCTGGTGAAAAATTAGAAAGATGGGATAATGTTTATTTATTAAGGCCAGACCCACAAGTTATTTGGCCAGCTGTGTCTAAGCTTGAAAATTATAAAAAATTAAATGCTCATTATCATCGTTCTAGTTCAGGCGGTGGAAAATGGAAAATTTTAAAAAATATGCCAGAAGAATGGGCTGTTTCTTGGCGAAACTTAAAATTTAAAATAAAGCCAATGGGGTTTAAGCATACCGGCTTATTTCCAGAGCAAGCAGTTAATTGGGCAATGATGATAGATTTAATTAAAAGTGCAAATAGGCCAATAAATGTTCTAAATTTATTTGGCTACACTGGTGGGGCAACTGTGGCATGCGCTTCTGCAGGGGCTTCTGTTTGCCATGTGGATAGTGCGAAAGCAATGGTTGAAAGATGTAAAGAAAATATAAAGCTTTCAGGCTTGCAGGATGCGCAGGTTAGATATATAATAGATGATTGCCGTAAATTTGTTGAGCGTGAAATAAAGCGTGGCAAGAAGTATGATGCAATTATTATGGACCCACCAAGTTATGGCCGTGGCGCAAATGGTGAAGTGTGGAAACTGGAAGATAACTTATTTGAGTTTGTGAAGCTTTGTGATGGTGTTTTAAGTGATAAGCCATTATTTGTTTTAATAAATTCCTACACAACAGGGCTAGGAGCTACTGTTATGGAAATGGTTTTAAATAAGGCAATATCTAAAAAGGGCAAATGCGCTAGCTATGAAGTTTGCTTGCCAATAACATCGGGTGGGTATCTTCCATGTGGAAACAGTGCCATCTTAACATTTAATTAAAAAAAAACGCAAAAATAAAGGAAAAAGTATGGAAAAGTTAGAAATTTTATATGAAGATAGGCAAATTATCGTTGTTTTAAAGCCTCAAAATGTTCCAAGCCAAGCTGACGAAACTGGTGATTTAGATATGCTGAATATTGTTAAAAATCATATTAAGGAAGATTTAAACAAAGATAATGTTTATGTTGGCTTAGTTCATAGGCTTGATAGACCAACAGGTGGAATAATGGTGTTTGCGAAAACAAGTAAGTCGGCTAGCAGATTATCTGCCCAGATTGAAAGTGGGGAACTTGAAAAAAGTTATTTAGTTGTAACGAAAGGGAAACCAGTTTTGCTTCACGGCACTTTAATTAACTTCCTTAAAAAAGATGAAAAACAAAATAAAGTTAGCATTGTTCCACAATCAACAGATGGTGCTAAAAGGGCAGAACTTGAATATAATGTGCTTGAAAGCAAAAATGATTTAAGTTTAATTCAGGTGAAATTAAAAACTGGAAGAGGACACCAAATAAGAGTTCAATTTTCAAATATTAAATGCCCTGTTTTTGGGGATCAAAAATATGGTGGCAAAAATATGCCAAAAGTTAATTTAAATTTATTTGCTTATGAACTGAAATTTACACATCCAACCACAAAAGAGCGTTTAACATTTAGAAGTTATCCGCCAGAAGATATGGAAGCATGGAAAAATTTTAATCTAGATAAGTATTTAAAGTTAAGCATTAATAATTAAAAAAAACGCAAAATTAAATAAAAAACATTGAAAAAGTGCAAAAAATTGAAAAAATTGCACTTTTTTATTTAAATCAGGTAATTATTAATATGGCTTTGCACAAATTTAATATGAAATATAATGGACACTAAAAATGTAAAATGTTTTGTTATTTTAATAAAATATGGTAAACTAAAATTGAGGTAAAGCAAATATGGTTTCAGTAAATGAATATAAAACAGTTGAAACTACTTCAGCACTTGAATTTGATGAAAAGAAATCTCGTTTTATTTGTGTGGTAACTCATGTTGAAACAACAAATGATGTTGATGAATTTTTAGAAAAATTAAGGAAAAATAATAAAGACGCTAAGCATATAGCTTATGCTTATGCCTTGGGAAAGGATGCGTCTATCACAAAAAATAATGATGATAATGAACCTGCAGGAACTGCTGGTGTGCCAATTCAAAACGCAATAAATGAAATTAAGGTAACAGATACGCTTGTTGCTGTGGTGCGATATTTTGGAGGAATAAAATTAGGTAAGCCAAAACTTAGCAGGGCATACCACACTTCTGCACTTGAAGGTTTAAAAGCTGCAAAGATTGTAAAGATGGTTGATTGTGCTATTTATGCACTTAGTATTAAATACCCAGATTTTGTGCCAATTGGTTCGTATCTTAGAGATAACCATTTGCCAATCGTTAGTGCAGAGTATGGTGATGTTGTTAGTTTAAGAGTTGCATTTCCATCAACAACAGCAGAAAAACATATCAGCGAATTAAAAATGAAAATTAAAGAAGAATTTTTGTGTTCGAAAGTGGATTCGGCGTTTTTTAAATTTTAATTATGAGTAAAATAACAAAAATAACCCAGCAGAGAAATAAGGCAAGAGTTAATCTATTTGTAGATGGCTCTTTCTTTTGTTCGCTAATGGCAGAAACGGCAATAGCTAATGGCCTTAAAGAAAATAAAGAAGTTGATGAAGAGTATTTAAAAGAAATTATTCTTGAAAGCGAGCAAAGAAGGGCTATGGATTATTGTCTGTTTATTTTAGCAAAAAAGCCTTACACCAGGTTTGAACTTAAAACTAAACTTATAACTAAGGGCTATGAAGATGATGTGGTTTATTATGTGCTAAATAAACTGAGCGAATATAATTATGTAAATGATAGTGAATATGCTCAATTTTATGCTAACAATTGTGGGCTGAAAAGTGCTAGGCAAATTGAACAGAAACTGATGCAGAAAGGTGTTTCTAGCGAAAATATTAAAAATGCAGTAAATGGCGTAAAAATTAAGGGTGAAAGTGATAAAATTGCCATAATTTCTGCAAAATACCTTAAAAACAAGCCTAAAAATGACGAAAACTTGAATAAGCTTTTTCGGTATTTAGTTTCAAAAGGGTTTTCATATGAAGATGTTAAATCGCAAATTAGGAGATATAAAGATGATGAAAGTTGGGATTGATTTAGTTGAAGTGAAAAGATTTAAAAATTTGTGTAACAATAAAAGCCATTTAGAAAGGATATTTTTGCCAGAAGAAATAGAATATATAGATAAAAAGCGTTCTAATAAAGGTATTATAATGAATTATAATGATGATAGTTGTGAGTATTATAAACTGCAACCAGTGCAAAATACAGTTGCAGGTCTATATGCTGCAAAAGAAGCTGTTTTAAAGGCTACGGGAATTGGTGTTAATAATGGAATTCCATTTAAAGATGTGTTGATTTGTCATGATGAAAATGGTGCACCACAAGTAAAGCTTTATGGAAAAGCGCTAGATTGGCAAAAAATGCAGAAAATTAGCCAAATCAGCCTTAGTATTAGCCACGATGGGGGGCTTGCAAACGCAATTTGTATTATAATTTAGTGAAAAAGTGCCGATTTTTTGCTAAAAACTGAGTGTAAGGCCAATAATTTTAACATTAGGTATTGACTTTTTGCTTGATATGTGATATGATTTAGCCGAACAAAAGATAATGATTTGATAGGGGGATAAATAAATGTCTAATTCTATTCAAAATAAAAATGAAATGCAGAGTTTAAGAAGTGGTATTGATTACGCAAGAGATCACTACACTCGTGTTTCACACATGCTTGTAAATGCCATAGGAGAAAAAACTAGAGCTGCGCAAGTTTTATCAATGAACAGTCAAAAAACTGTTGAGAACTTGCTTGCTTCTTTTTCTGGTATGACTACTTCAGATTTCTCAAAACTAGCAGAAACTGATCCTAATAAAGCAATTGCTGTTTTAAAGCAACAAACTCGTCAGTTAAATAAATTTTTAAATGGTGCAAATAGATTATTGTCTGTTACTTTAGGCAAAACCATGGCTAGCAAGGAAGGCGCTAGCAGAAGCAGACAAGTTATGAATCAAGAATTTTCTAATGATGCTGATACAGGCGTGTTAGACTTTTTGGCTCAGGCTGATAATTATTTAGTTGGCTTAAACGAGGGGGCAAAAACAAAAGAACAAAAACAGTTTCTTGCAAATTATGCAACATGGATTTCTGAATCTATAAGGGATATTAAAAACTCTCTTGCTGATGCTCTTAGTGATGAGATCGAAAGTAGGGGCATTGTTGGTGGAACTATAACAAATAAACAAGTTAAAACTAGAAGTTCTGTAACACAAGAAGGAACTACAGCTTCTTCAAACAACAAAAAGACAGAAGGATTACATCCAGCTTCTTTAATGCATAATTCTGGAACAGCTTTAATTACAGCTGAAACAGCTGCAGAAATTAACAGAATAAATACTATTAACGCAAATTTGGTTAAATTAAGTAAAGCTCAAAAAGATGAAGTTGAAGTTGCCGCTGTTGCTACTGTTAATAAAAAGAATAAAAATGTTGGCAAAAAAGTTGCCACTGGTGTTGCAGCAGTGCTTATTGCTGGTGCCGCTTTTGGTGCTGGATATCTCCTAAATAATGCTAATCAAGAAAAATTAAAATCAGAAAATGCAAAGTTAGAAAAAGATAAATCTGCTATTGAAATTGAAAGGGATAATTATAAAGATTTATATGGTGATGCGCTTATTGAATTAGGGAATGCAAATAGCGCTTATGAAGATTTAAACGAAAAGTATCTTCAGGCTTTAGAGGATTATAGACAATTAAAGATTATGAGTGGTGGCCAATCAGAGCAAATTATAAAATTACGTATAGCAAATGATAAATTAGCAATGGCTCTTATAAGTGCAAACATTAAAATTGGTCAATTAGAAAAAGACAATGCAGATTTAAAAAGGAAACTGCAAGAAGCTCTAGATAACAACAATGATGCATTAATTGCATCGCTAAGAAATGAAATAAATGAGAAAAACAAACAAATAAAGTCTTTACAATCACAAGTGAATACACTTACGAAAGACTTAGACAAGGCTAATAGAAACTATGCAGATTTGTTGTCTAAATATAATGCGCTTGTTAGGGAATTAGATAAGTATGGTGTTAAAACTCCAAGTGAACTTGTGGCTAAACTTCAAGGTGAGATAAATAAGGCAAACTCTGAAAGAGGCAATGCAATTGCTGAAAAAAATGCTGCAATTCGCGAAAGAGATGCTTATAAAAAGCAATATGATGAACTAAATGAAAAATATCAAAAACTTTTAGCTGAGCAACATATTGATCCAGCAGAACTTGAATCTGCAAAAAGAGAAATTGCAAGGCTTGAAGGTGTTGTGACTTCGCTTAATAAAACAATTGCAGAAAAAGATGTTGCACTTACAGCAGCAAATGCAAGAATTAGCGAACTTGAAGGTGATTTATCTGATGCAAATGCAACTATTGCCACATTAAGGCAACAAATTATCGATGCACAAAATCGCATTAGAGCACTTGAAGAGGCACTGGATGCTGCTAAAACCACAAGTGGTGCAAAAGAAGGCGGAAATGGTGCTAGCCAAGTTGGAACTGGCAATAATGAAAATAACAATGATGATGTTCATGTTGTAAACGATGGAAATGATGACGACTTAACTGGTTATCGTAAAGATGGCATGGGCAGAGGCGGAAGATAATATTAAATAAAAAACCATACTTGATAGTTTGGTTTTTTTATGTGTTTTTATTTTATTAAGAATGGATATTTTCATAATAAGATTGACTAGTTTTTGTTTATTTAATATAATAATTATATGAGTTATTTATTAAATAGAGTGGCTTTTACTATAGGATCGGTTGATATCTATTGGTATGGCATAATTATTGCCGTGGCAATTGCTGTGGCGTTTGGTTTATCATTTGCACTTTTAAAAGCAAAAGGTCTTAATAACGATTTGCCTATTGATTTATTTTTAGCAATTGTTCCACTTGGAATTATATGTGCAAGGCTGTTTTCTGTGCTATTTGATTCAGGCTCCTCAATATTAGACTTTTTTAAGTTTAGGCAAGGTGGCATGAGTATTATTGGGGCAGTTATTGGTGGTGTTATTGGGCTTACCATTTTATGCTTAATTAAAAAATACAATTTTTTAAAAGTGGCAGATGTTATAGTTCCTGTGTTAATACTTGCCCAGGCTATTGGAAGATGGGGAAATTATGCTAATGGCGAAGTTTACGGAATTGCAACAGTTAGCGAAAGTTTACAGTTTTTTCCAATGTCGGTGTTTGTTAATGGAGAGTGGCATTTAGCATTATTCTTTTATGAATGCGTGCTTAATTTAATCGGTTTTGCTCTGCTAATGATATTATACTTTAAAACTAAAAAAGCGGGAATTTGCACTGCCACATACTTAGTTTATTATGGAGTGATTAGAAGTATATTAGAATCTTTAAGAGATGAACAATATATTTTAAAATGGGGCAATGTGCCGGTTTCTCAACTAGTTAGTGTTTTATTTATAATTGCAGGAATTGCAATTTTTATATATTTAATTGTTTACAATAATAAAAGCAAAGGAAGACAAAATGAAAGAAAATAACATAACATATTCAGAAAAAGATGTTGAAGAAAAAATAAAACTTGCACTTAAAGATAGGGAAATTTTGATTTCGGAGCAAAGAGATAAAATTTCAAGCTTAAAAGCAGAAGTTTTAAGGCTTTTAAAAGAAAGAGATGAGATTGATAAGCGTGAAGTGGAAGTTGCAAGCACTATTGAAAAGTATGAGAAAAAAAATAAATATTTAGAAAATATTATAAAAGTTAGGCTTGCATTAGAGATAGATAATCTTGATGCTTTAAGGCAAAAACTAGAAACTGAAAACAACGCTGAATGTTCACAAGAATTAGAAAAGATTATTTCTTCAATATCTGCATTTTCAAGTGATGTTACTAATATTGATAACATTAGTGATAATAATAAAAATAGTAGCTCTGAAAAGAATAAAGATAATTTAGAAGAGAGGTATTTAAAACTTCTTTCTGTTTATGAATATAATAAAGCATTTTTGGGAACAAAAAATAGGGGTAGACCAAAAAAAGAAGATGATTCAATTGAAGGCTTCTTAAAAGAAAAGAAGAAACAAAAAGATAAGGAAAAAGAAAATTTACTTTTTGACTTTGATGAGGCATTAAATCCAACTGAAAGCTTAGAAGATATTATGAAAGATTTAATAAATGATAATGATTAAAAAAGCACCTTTTTAAAGGTGTTTTTTTATTTTAAGCATTTAAAATGCATAAAAATTGTTTATGTGATACGAAAAGTTGGCATAAAAATATTATTTAACGCAAAATTATGGTGTTTTTTGGCTAATATGCACAAAAAAATTAATCATTTTGAGTTTTAGGGTTTGCAACTAAAACGCTGGTTGTGAGCATTGTTGAGCAAACACTTGTGGCATTTGATAGGGCAGAAATTGTAACTAGGGTTGGGTCTATAATGCCTTCTTCGAATAAATTACAAAAGTTGAGAGTTTTTGCATTAAAGCCATAGTTAAAGTCGGTGCCACTGAGTTTTATTATAACATCGTTTTCATTTATTCCTGCATTTTTGCAGATTTGAATTAATGGGCTAGAAAGGGCATTTAAAATTATTTCTGCACCATTTTGTTCATCAGTTGTGAGAGTTTTAATATATTCATTTAGTTCGCTTTTAATTTTAAATAAGGCAACGCCACCACCTGCAATAATACCAAGTTCTTGGGCAGATTTTGTGGCACTTATTGCATCTTCTATTCGAAGTTTCATTTCTTTTTGCTCAACTTCACTTCCTGCGCCAACATTAATTATTGCAACACCACCAGATAGTTTTGCAAGCCTTTCTTTTAAAGATTGCTTTTCAAAATCATCTTGTGCATCTTTAAGTTTTTCTTTAATTAATATTTTTCTATTTTCTAGTTCTTCTTTATTGCCATTGCCTTCAATAATAGTGGTTGATGTTGACGAAAGTTTTATAGTTTTGGCTATCCCCAAATCATCTAATGTTATGCTTGCAAGATTTTCTCCTAAATCGTCGCTAATAAATTTTCCGCCAGAGAGAATAGCGATATCTTCTAAAATGTCTTTACGCTTTTGTCCAAAGGCTGGGGCTTTTATAACGGCGCAATTAATTAGCCCACGCATTTTGTTTAAAACAAGTGTGGCAAGAACTTCACTTTCTATGTCTGTGCAGATAATAAGAAGTGGTTTTGATTGTTTTGTGGTTTCTTCTAAAATTGGCAAAATTTCAGAAATTGAGCCAATTTTTTTATCTGTAATTAATAAAAATGCGTTTTTTATTGTTGTTACTAATTTGTTTTCTTCCCCAAGATATGGGCTAATTAATCCTCTATCAATTTCTAGCCCAGAAACAATAGATAGGGTGGTTTTATCGGTTGCAGAATCACTTGTTGTTATTATGCCATCTTCATTAATTTCTTTAACGGCCTGCGCAATAAGGTTTCCTATTTGTGTGCTTTGAGACGAGATGGTTGCAACTTGTTTTATTTCATCTATACTATTTATTGGCTTACTTTTTTCTTTTAATTTTTCTATAACAAAGTTTGAGGCTTTATTTATGCCTTCTTTTAATATAATTGGATTGGCGCCATTTTTTATTTTATTTATGCCTTCTGAAAAAATTGCTTCTGCTAAAACAATGGCAGTTGTTGTGCCATCGCCTGCAAGCTCATTCGTTTTTATTGAAACTTCTTTAACTAAACTTGCCCCCATATTTTCAAAAGGGTTTTCTAGTTCTATTTCTTTCGCAATTGTTACGCCATCATTTGTGATTAATGGAGTGGCGTAATTTCTTTGAAGAGCAACATTTCTTCCTCTTGGCCCTAGTGTTACTTTAACTGCTTCGGCTAGTTTTTTAACACCATTTTCAAGAAGTGATATTGCTTCGTCATTAAATTTCATTTGTTTTGCCATAATTATTTTTCAAACACTCCTAAGATATCATTTTGTCGAAGGATAACATAATCGTTTCCTTCGTTTTTAAAGTTTATGCCACCATACTTGGAATATAGCACTCTATCGCCAATTTTCACTTGCATCTTAGTTTCTTTTCCTTCTTGAGACTCTCCTTGCCCAACACTTACAACAATGCCTTCATTTGGCTTTTCTCCGTTTGTTTCTGGAAGTATTAATCCATGCTGTTTAACAACCTCGTTTTTAATTGGTTTTAGAACAACTCTATCGAATAATGGTTTTAAATTCATAAAAAAATCCCCCTTGTTTAATTTTATCTTTGTTTGCTAAATTTTAAATCTACTTAATGTGTGGTTTTATAGTTTAATATGGCTAAAAAGCATATAAAACAGCTGTGAAACATAAAATTTAGCAATGCTACTTTTAGTGTAAAATGAGGAATACAGAATTGCAAGAAAGGGTGACACATATTTTATCAAAATCTTCAATTAGTTTTAAAAAACTAATTATTTTTTGCTTTTGTTTTATTTTAATTATTGTGCTGATAGTTGGTGTGTTATTTAATATTAGTGCAAAAAGGAAAAAATACTTGTTTACTAGTGGCAGGGTGTTTTATGTTTATTACACAACAATAACAAGTGCCACAAATGCTAGTGAGATTGTTTCTACTCAGCAAAAAAGTGGTGGGGCTGGTTTTCCTTTGGAAGAAGGGGCAAAAATATATGTGTGTGCTTTTTTATATGAAAATTTTGAAGATGCAATGCTGGTTAAAAATGCAAACATTGAAGCATATAATAATGGTGGCATCAAAGAAATAAAAACGCAAAAAATGTCTGCAAGAGCGCAAAAAGTGGTTAAAAATTGCGAAAATTACACAAAACTTGTGCATTTACTTGAAGATTGCTTTAATGATTTTTATAGTATGGCTATAAGCCATGATGAAAATAAGTTAAATGAATCGGAAACCTTTTCGCGAGTGTTTTTGTGGCTAACGCAGGCAAACACACTAAATGATAACTTTGAAAAAACGGACAATATTAGTGCCGTTTGTGAATTACTTGCGTATGAAATTAAAGATTTTTTAGCAACAAAAACTGGGAGAATAGAAAGAAGCAGTGGGTTAAAACTTATGTGTTTTAAAATTATAAATTTGTATAACGCTTTTGCAAATTTAATTGAAGGAGAAAAATTATAATGCAAGAACTAAAAATTGAAAATTAAAATTAAGAATAAAAAGCACATAAAGAAGAATTTTTTAAAAAACTATAAATCAAAAAAAGTTGTTAAAAATAATTTGATATAATAAATTTTTATGTTAAAATAAATAAAAAGGTGGTTTATTATGGGGCTATTTAATTGGCTTATGAAGGGAATGGGTTTTGAAGAAGAAAATGGCGAAAACGCTTCTTCTGATAAACAAGAGAGAAAAGAAAAGAAGAAAAAGAGAAAGGAGAAAAGAGAAGAAGCTTCTGCTAGTGAGCAGATGAGTTTTTCTGGTATGCAGGAAGATAACAATTCGTTTGCTTCAAATCGTGATCAATTTAACACTGCTGGTAAGTTTTATGCTGGAGATTCTTCTTCATATTTAGGGCAACAAAATATGGGTGGATATGGAACAAAAAATGTTGTGTTTTATTATCCTAAAAATTATCAAGATGTTCAAAAGATTGTGGATTTATTAAAACAAGGCGAATCTGCAATTATTAATTTAGATGGCATTAGTGATGATGAGGCTCAGCGTATGCTAGATTTTGTGAGTGGGGCTGTTTACGCACTTAACGGAAGCACCCAAAGGGTTTCAGGAAATATTTTCTTACTTACTCCTGAAGGCTTAAATATTATGGTTCCAAATGAAGATCAAAAATAAAATCAGCGCCAGCATATGCTGGCGTGTTTTTATTTCTTATTGACTTTTTATAGATTGAATATTAAAATTTATTTGTGATTTTAAATTATGGGAAAAATGGTGAATGAATAAGGAATTAGAAAATTTTAAATATTTATTTGATGACTCTAGGCTTCCTTTTATAAGTGAACGGGGCACTTTTTTAGTGCGTCCAAGTAAAGCGCAGGCACAAGATTGGCATAGAAAAATGGTTACAATATTTTCGGGCGATAATGAAGAAATTGATATGATGGA
>JAFSXW010000005.1 GCA_017443885.1 Clostridia bacterium
GGTGATCCTGAAAATATTAATGAACTTAAAACAAAAACAGCAGAAAACACCTATGAAAAACAAAAAGAACTTTTTATTAGGCGTATAAACGATTTAAGCACAACGCAATTAAGGAGCACCGCACGAGATCTTCTTGATTATATTGGGCTAGATAAAGATTTTGTTGCAGATGTAAATAGTGTTAACTTAACAAAACAGGATTTTACAGGCTTTACCTTAACTGAATATAAAAAAGCCGCCCTTAAAAAATTGGCTGGTTATGAAGCCAGTGCAAATGATTCGGCTTTTGATAATCAGCAAAGATTTCTTGCGCTTTTATATTTAGCGTGCAGTGATTATGTTCCAAATTATTCTAACACTAACGATTATTCAAAATGGGTAAAACCAAATTCATATAACGACACAACTTTGTTTTCGTTAATTTCTGGTATTTCAAAAGATGAATACACTGTGGGCCTAATTATGCGTATGGCAGGCCTTGCTAACAGAAGTGAAAGTGAACTTGTTGGGCAAACCTTTATGCAGGATTTAAATATACACACAAAAAGTGAAGAAAATGGAGATGTGTTTATTATAACTATTAGAGATGGTGAAAAATATATTCCATTTTTAATGGCAAATAATGATTATGATCTAATAAAAGAAAATGCCGATTATGTTTCGTTTATAAAATCTTTAAATTTGCCAATGCCATACACTTCATTTTATGGTTATGAAGAGAATGAAAATAGCAAAATGGGTGTGTTTATGCCAATTGTTGCAAAAGGTGTGATCACAAAGGATGGCAAACCAACCACAATAAAAGAAGAAAATGGGCAAATAGTTTTTTATAGAAACGATATTAGAATTGTTAGCACTTCTAAACTTGGGCTTAGTGAGTATTTCCAAGATTCTTCACAAGTGATGATGCAGGGAAGTTTTATAAATATGATTGCTAACACAATTAGCAGATGGACAACAGGTAGATCTTTATCTGAAAATATAATAGATAAAATACCACGATATGCCGTTAATTCTAAGTTGCATTTCGCCTATGGCACAAAATATAGTGTTGCTGATAGTGTGGATAGTGGCAGAATGTATTTAGATTATAACTTTTTAAGCCAAAATGGTGCTTCAATCGATAATTTGTATAATCCAGGCAAACTTAATGTTGTGGTTTTATTACTTGCTTGTATTTTCCTATTTAAAGCGTTATGGAAACTTGCTTGGGGATTAGTTTCAAGAATATTAAATATAACAGTTTATTCTATGATTAGCCCGCTTGCATTTGCAACAATGGCACTCGCTGATGAAACTAAAGATAAAAAAGGCAACATGGTGGATAATAAATCTGCATATGATAGGTGGTTTTCGAGCATCAAAGAATCATTATTATCTGTGCTTGGTTTCTCTATTGGGCTTAATGTGTTCTTTATTTTAGTTCCTATTATTCGTGATTTTAAATTATTTAGTGATGCTTTACCATTTAGTGGGCTTCCATTTGGTGGAATTATTAGTGGCAATATGGTAAATGCGATTGTTCAAATGATACTTACAATTTGCTCGGTTTATGTGATTGATTCTGCACCTAAACTATTTAGTGGATTATTAAGTATTTCAAACATTATGGAGAACGATACATTAAGTAATGTTAAAAACACTCTTGATCAGGTGGCTGACGCTAATAGTGGAAGAAGTATGCTTAGGGCAAGAGATAAAGCAATAGGGTTGATTCAAAATGCCGTGCCAGGTGGCATGCTATTAAAAAATGCGAAAGAAAAAATAGCATCAATTAAAGAAAAACATGAAGATAAAAAAGCTGACAAACTTGGCAAAAAGCAATATATTAATATGATTAAAAATGGTGCAACTGAAGAGGAAGCACGAAAAGCACAAAGACAAATAACAGATGCATACAGGAATTTAAACAAAAATCAACAAACTGTTAAACAACACAAACAAGATAGTAAAAGCAAACAAAAGAAGAGCTATCAATTAAAAAAAGATAAGTAAAAAGGAAGTTTATGATAAAACCGTTTTTAACAAACCTGCTAGCAAACATTAACACCTCGCTCATTTTAAATGGGCAAGGTGTTTCTGGCATGGAAAACGGAGCGCATAAATTTCAAGACACTTCGTTTTTGGCATTATTAGATGGATTTTTATCTTCAATGCTAACATCTCTTTGGTCGCTAGTGATGAAACTGGTGATATTAATTGGGCGTTTCATGCTTAATGTTATTGAATTTTTAATGGTGTTTGTGAACCAGTTTTTAGGGCTAAACAAAGATTATCAAACGCTTAGCGATTTAACAGATGATAAGATTTTTTCATTTTTGTTTAATGAAACAGTTTTAAAAGTTGTTAGATATATGATAGTTGTTGGCATTATTCTAATAATTATATTTTCTATATTTGCTATTGTTAAAAGTGAATATGATAATGCCGTTGGGAATAATGGTAATTCTAAATCTAGAATTCTTGTGTCGGCACTTAAATCTTTATTTATGATGGTGTTGGTGCCACTAATTGCAATAGTTGCTATAATCTTTTCTAATGCGCTTCTTTCAAGTGTTTATAGAGCCACAACGGGCTCGCAAAATGTAAGTATTAGCACATATGTTTGGCAGGCATCAACATATAACGCAAATGCGTATAGGGCATATGCTGATGATGGCTATGTGAGGCCGATTTTATTTAATTTCACCAACACAAATGATGACGGCTCTCCTGTTTCATACACAACTATTAGTTCTGATGGCACTTTAAGCGATTTAGAAAAATCGTTAATGGAATATAATAGCCAAAGTGTGTTTACCAAAGGCTATAAAACTTGGGCTATGTTTAAAACAAAAAGTTTTATAACTTTTAGTGAATTAAGTGCACTTGAAAATGCTTCTAAAACAAATGGAAATCAGCATAGTGCTTATTATGATATTTATGATGATGGTTTGTATTTTAAAAGAGCAGAATATTATGTGATGGCAGATGCCATAGATTATTTGCTTGAAATTAATAATAATGTTTCGGGTGGGTTTTATTTTAAAAGCATTAATGAAATATATGAAAACCACGCAAAATTTTATAATGCAACTAGTGTAACCGATTTGCCTATTGAAAAGGTTGATGGTGGATACAAAGTGAAAGTTCGCTATTATGGCGAAACTAGTGACACAGAGTATTTTTCACCAGAAAACACTAGTGATGAAGCACTTGGCACAGTTTATACGCTTTGTTTTAGCCAAATGCAAGAAATAAAAGATGCTTCGGGCAATTCTGTTTATAAAGAATTGTATGTTCCAATAATTAATGGGGGTTTGGGAACATTTAAATCCGCTTATTCAACAAATGGCTCACTTGTTATTGCTCGTGGAATATTCGATCAGCAACATAACCCAACAGCAATAAGAACCAGAGATGATGGCACCGTTCAATTTTATAGGGACGACCTTAATATTCCTGAACTTGTGGACTTTTTCCCAACAATTTCTTATGAACTTCCAGAAGGCTCTCACGAAACACTTATAACAACATTTTTCAGATGGGGATTCGAGCAGATTTCTGGGCTAGATAGCGATGATTTTATTCCACATGTTTATATAAACTTTAACATTTTTGAAATTTTCACAAAAGCCGAAAAAAATATTGCACAAAGGCCTAATGGTAACTTTACTTTAAATTATAATATGAATTCAGAAAAAACGGGTTTTTCGACTTATAATATTTATAGGGAAGACGGCATTAATCCATTAATTCTAATTGCTGCTGGGCTTATTCTAATTGGAACATTAATAAATATAACATTTGGTTTGGTTGCCAGAATGTTTAATATGGTGCTTCTTGCAATAACATATCCGGCTGTGGTTTCAACAATTTCTCTTAATGGTGGCGGTGCATTTTCTTCGTGGATTAAAAAGTTTACCGATAGTTTGCTGTGTGTTTATGGGATAGTGGTGTCGTTTAATGTTGTATTGATTCTATTGCCTTCAGTTTGGGGTATTGAATTCTTCTCTGAACAATATATGATTGAAAGAATGGGCAATTCAATTTTCTTTGGAACATATTCGGCAAAACTTCTTAATTTGCTTACAAGAGTTATGTTTATTTTAGTTGGCTTCTCATTAATTAAAACATTTAGCAAATGGCTCAGTGGTGCTTTAACAGGGTCTGGCAAAGATGGTCCTTCAATTCTAGACGATGGCGAAGCAATGAAAAAATCATTTGTTAATACTGCAACCACTTTGGGCAAGTATGTTTCTGGGCAGGCTCTAATTGATGGTGTTAAAAATATTCCAAAAAATATTGGAAGGCTAACTGATTATATTCCTGGCAAGGCTGTTTACACGGCTGGCAAAGATGCAGTTCTTTCAATTAAAAGAAGTTCTGCAGCAAAAAAGGCCAATGCAGATATTAAGAATGCTAAGCGTGAAATTAATGATCTTGTGGATAGTGGCGTTCTTACCTCATCTAGCGTTGTTGAGGCCGTAACTAAAGTTGCAACTAAAAAGGGTGGAGATGCCGTTGGCGGATTTGATAAAGCTATAAAACATAATAAGAAATAACAATAAAAAACACAACCCAACATGGGTTGTGTTTTTTATTAAGAGATTGTTGTGCAAATTATAAATTTATATTATTTATTTGCAGATTATTTTTTTAATGTGAGCATATTTATTAAATATTTTGCGTAGTCTTTAATTTGGTTTGTGGCACTGCCTAAAATTTTGCGTGGGTCAAACACCTCACGATTTTCAAACAGATATTGCCTAATGCTACTAGTGAAACACAGTCTTAGGTCGGTATCTATATTTATTTTGCAAATAGAAGTGGTGCTCATTTTAACTAAATCTATATAGTCTATTCCCTGACTTTTTGTTATTTCTCCGCCAAACTTATTAATGTTTGCAACCAAATTTTGAGGAACAGAAGAGGAGCCGTGTGCAACTAATGGATATTTTTTGCCAAGTGCTTTGCTAACGGCTTCAATAGTTTCATAGTGAATTTGAGGGGTGATAGAACCTTTATTTATTCCATGAGCCGTGCCAATGCTTATAGCCAAACTATCGCAACCAGTTTTAGCAACAAATTCTTTTGCTTGCTGAGGGTTTGTTAGAATACTGCTAGCAGAACTAACATTATCTTCAATGCCAATTATTTGACCAAGTTCGCCTTCAACGCTAACCCCGTGCTTATGAGCATATTGCACAACTTTTTTAGTTAAAGCCACATTTTCTTCAAAAGGAAGGCTACTGCCATCTATCATAACGCTAGAAAATCCAGCATCAATACATTTTTTGCAAATTTCATAACTTTTCCCGTGGTCTAAATGAAGTGCCATTGGAACGCTTGTGTCCCTTGAAAAATTGCCTGCAAGGCTCACTAAGTTATTTGCTCCAGCATAAGCAATTGCACCTTCGCTAGCACTAATAATAATTGGTGCTTTAAGCTCACGGCTAGCTTCCGTTACGGCTTTTATTGTTTCTAAATTAGATACATTAAATGCACAAATTGCGCATTTGTGTTTTTGAGCATATTCAAAAATAATATTTGTGTTTGTTAGCATAATTTTGTTTCTCCTAAATTTTATTATATATTGTTTTTTTAAAAAATCCAAATATGTTTTTATAATTATTTGATTTTATTTTTGAAAAAGGGTATATTAATTTTAGGGGGAAATATTATGAGTAAAATTAGAGTAGGAATAAATGGATTTGGAAGAATTGGAAGCTTAATTCTTCGTGCTAGCTACGAACAAAATGCTAATGTTCAAATTGTGGGAATTAACGACCCATTTTTAACAGCAGAATATGCTGCCTATATGCTTGGGCACGATAGTGTGCATGGTGCATTTAAAGCAGATATTAAAGTGGATAAAGGCGATTTAGTGGTTAATGGCAACCGCATTAAATATTATTCTTGCATGAATCCAGAAGATATAGATTGGAAGGGTTGCGGAGCTGATGTTGTTGCAGAAGCCACCGGAAAATTTACAAAACTTGAAGATGCTTCTAGGCACCTTAAAGCAGGGGCTAAAAAGGTTGTTATCACAGCACCAGGAAAAGGCACACCAATTTTTGTTTATGGAGTTAACCACAAAGAATATAAGGCAAATATGGATGTTGTTTCAAATGCATCTTGCACAACAAATTGTCTAGCACCTCTTGCAAAAGTAATTAACGATAATTTTGGCATTGAAGAAGGTTTGATGACAACTGTTCACGCAACCACAGCAACTCAACTTACCGTTGATGGTTCTTCTAAGAAAGACTGGCGTGGTGGAAGAAGTGCTCTTATGAATATTATTCCGGCATCAACTGGTGCTGCAAAAGCCGTTGGAGCAGTTATTCCAGAATTAAATGGAAAACTAACTGGAATGGCGTTTAGAGTTCCAACTGCCGATGGGAGTGTGGTTGATTTAACAGTTAGGCTTAAAAAACCAACCACTTATGAAGAAATTTGCAAAGTGATGAAAAAGGCTTCAACAGGTGCATATAAGGGCGTTATTGGCTACACAGAAGATGCCATTGTTAGCCAAGATATTATTGGCGAAGTAAACACTTGCCTTTTTGATGCCACTGCTGGCATTATGATTAGCCCAACATTTGTTAAACTTGTTGCATGGTATGATAACGAGTGGGGTTATTCTTGCAAGGTTTGCGACCTTATTAGCCACATAGGCCATGTTGCCAAATTAGATAAATAAGCTGATTTTTTGTAATTAACAAAAGCAATATAATGCAAAAAGTTGTATTGGTTGAATATTGTAAGTAAATTAAAATATCAATTAAAAATAGAAATTGAAAAAATAGCAGGTAATTTCTTTTACCTGCTATTTTTCTTCAAAACCAAAAAGTTCGTTTGGGCTAATATTAAAATTTTTGCAAATAGAAACAATATTATCATAACTTGGCTTTTTCTTTCCAAGAAGCCATTGGCTAATAGTTGTTTGGTTCACACCAATTATTTTTGCAAATCCTTCTTGACTTAGGTTTTTATCTATCATTATATCCTTTATAATATCAATATAATTCATAACTAAATATTAGCAGATATCAGGTCAAATGACTTGACATAGGTCTTTAGACCTAATATAATTAATTATGAACATAATTTAAGGAGATAAAACAAATGAAAAAATTAACAAAATTTTTGCTAGTTGTTTGTTGTTTATTGGTTTTGCCAATTGCATTAATGCTAACAGCATGCGACATGAATAATGTAACATCAGATAATGTTAGAGTTAGAGTTGAAGAAGATTACCTTCAATGGAGCACAGATGGTGAAAAGTGGACGGACATAATTAGCGTAGACGACCTAAAAACGCAATTAGGCGATGCCATAAAAGGGGAAAAAGGCGCTGATGGAACTAACGGAACAAATGGAACCAACGGAACCAACGGAACAAATGGTTCTGATGGAAGAGAAGTAGAATTTCAGAAAAATGAAACACATATTCAATGGAGATATGTTGGAGAGGCTGAGTGGAACAATCTAATTGCCATTGCCGATTTAAAAGGTGCTGATGGAACCAATGGAACAAATGGTTCTGATGGAAGAGAAGTTGAATTCCAGAAAAATGAAACACATATTCAATGGAGATATGTTGGAGA
>JAFSXW010000074.1 GCA_017443885.1 Clostridia bacterium
AATTGATAACCCAAAAATTACCCTTAAAGAAATGATGAAAAAAATTAAGGGTCCAGATTTTCCAACTGGTGGCTTTATTATTGCGGGTGAAGATTTAGAAAATGCGTATGAAACTGGCAAGGGGAAAATAACACTTAGAGCCAAAGTTCATATAGAACAAATTAATGGCGATAAGAAAAATATTGTTATCACAGAACTTCCATATCAAGTGAACAAGGCACAGTTGCTTCAAAAAATTTTGGAACTTAGCGAAACAAAAAAAGAAGAATTTGCGGGCATTAGTGAAATTTTAGATGAAAGCGACAGGCAGGGTATGCGTGCGGTTGTTCGTGTGAAAAAAGATTATGATGCCGAAAAGATTTTAAAAGGGCTTTTTAAATATACGCAACTAGAAAACACATTTGGTATTAATATGGTTGCCATTGCTGATGGCAGGCCACAACAAATGGGCATAATTAAAATTTTAGAATATTATGTGAACTATCAGCGTGAAGTTATTTATAGAAGAACCAAATTTGATTTAGATGCAGCAAAAGAAAGAGCGCATATTTTGCGTGGGCTAGTTATTGCTGTTAAAAACATAGATGAAGTGGTTCGTATTATTAAAAAATCTGGAAGCCCAACAGAAGCAAAAACGGCTCTTAGAATTAGGTTTGATTTAAGTGACAGGCAGGCTCAGGCGATTCTTGATTTGCGTCTTGCAAAGCTTACTAGCCTTGAAATATACAAACTTGAAACAGAACTAGCAGAACTAGAAAAGAAAATTGTTGAACTAACAGCAGTTTTAGGCTCTAAAAAATTGCAATTAGATATTGTTAAAAATGAGATGCTTGAGATTAAAAAGCAATATAAGGATCCACGCCGTTCTGTTATAATTTCTAGTGAAGACGACTATGAGGTTTCAAGTGCAGATAATTCTGATCCAATAGTTAGCGTTGTGGTTTCTACTAGTGAAAATGGTTATATTAAATATATGACGAGCAAATATTTTGCTTCTTGCACTAAAACATTTGGCGAAAAGAGCACATATAGCGAAACATTTAAAACATTAACAAAAACAGCAACAGATAAAAAGATTTTAGTGTTTACAAATCTTGGCAATGCTTATAAAATTGATGTTTCTAATTTACCAGAATGTAAATGGAAAGAAAAGGGTGTTTTGCTTAGTGATATAACTGAAGCTAAAAAGGCAGAAATTCCTGTGTTTGTGCTTGAAATAACAGATCCAATGTCTCAGGGTTATTTATTATTCTTTACGCATGATGGTATGATTAAGAAAACAGCTTATAGCGAATATACGCTTCTTAAAAATGCATATCAGGCAATTAAACTTAAAGAAGGCGATTATGTTACAAGCATTGAGCCAGATGTTGATGGCACAAATATTTTTGCAGTAACCGCGCAAGGTATGGCTTTAAATGCTCTTAAAAACGATATCCCAGAGCAAGGCAGAATTTCTGGTGGAGTGAAAGGAATTATGCTTAATGATGGTGATGAAGTTGTGTTTATTGGGCAGGCAAAACCAGGTGTTTATGCAGTTTTAATAACAGATAATGCCTATGCTAAAAAAGTGAATATTAGCGAAATAACTGAAACAGCAAGATATAAAAAAGGCATGAAAATTTACGACCTAAAACCAGCAACCACAGGAACAAAAGTTATAGGCGCTATGCTTGAAAACAATAATTATGAAATTGTTTGTGAAGATAACACTGGTGCTCTTTATTGTGTGAGTGAAGATTCTATTAATGAGGACACTCGTGGAGCAAAAGGCTCTCGCCTGAGCCTAGAAGGAAAAGTTCTAACAAAGGCAATATTTAGAAAAATTAATATTTAAATTTTTAATATTTTAGCATTATTTTTGTGGTTTAAAATTTTTATAAAACCTATTGAAAACTATAAAAACATATGCTAAAATATTTTTAATTTAAGGAGTTTTATATGGTTTCAATTGCAATTACAACATTATATGAAAAAAATAATTACGGCAGAGATATTCTTTTAAAAACAGAACCAGGTATTTTTGAAGCTTCTAATCCAGAAACAGATAATTTAGTGATGAGTTATTTAAATGAAGTTTCAAAAGAAAAATATTATCAAAATTATCTTATTATAAAAAATATAGAAGACGTTATTAGTGAAGAAAAAAATGAATATGTTAAAAATGAATCAAGGATTAAAAATCTTAAAAAGAATAGGATTTTATTTATAACACCAAAAGAAATTCGTGATAAAATTGATTATTTAATTGCAGAAAACGCAACTTTGAAAATTGATATTTCTTCTAAAAAGCAAATGATAAAAAATTTAAGCACATATTCTGATGAAGATCTTGATGTGAAATACACTAATGCACTTTTAGAACTAGGCTTTAAAAAAGTTGATTATATAGAAGATGAAGCAGGCTATAGAACAACAGTTTATAATTGTGAAAATTTAGACACTCAATTGGTTAATAGCAAAATTAATAGTATAAAAAACATTAGATATAAATCTAGTGCCAGAGAAACAGTTATTGAAGTTGGCGAAGAGAAGGCTCGCTAAAAGGAGAAAAATAATGGTAGATGATACTTTAAGCCAATTACGCCGTGCAGAAGATGCTTTAAATAGGTCTTATGAGCGCTATGAAGAAATTGAAAGAAAAATAGCAGAATGCAATGCACAGCTTTCACAATATCCAGCGGGAAGTGATGAATACGCAGAACTGATGAACAGAATATTTATTTTGAAGGCAAGTAAGAAAAATGTAGGTGGGCAAATAACAGCTTTAGAAAACAAAGTGAGCGACATCTCTAGTGAACTAGGTTTGAATAAATAAAAACAAAAAAAGCGAGTAAAATTTATTCGCTTTTTTGTTTGACGATTTTTATATGGTTTGATATACTTAGTATGAAAGAATAGTGGCATACTATTTATTGTTTCGGGGAAAAATAATTAAAGCTAATGGATAAAAGCAAAGAAACGATGGGGAAGGATTTAAAAAATATTGCAGAAGGTAAAACTTCTGCTAATTTTGGTTCGAAAAAAAGTAGAACCGCTTTTAGCGTTAGCAATTTTTTAGCAGGAGTAAATAATAAACCTAAAAAGATAGATAGTGATGCACAAAAAACTAAACCAGCAGAAAAACAAGAACAAAAACCACCAGTTGATAAAGTGCAGAACAATCAAAGTAATCAAGAAGCGTTGCAATTTCAAAAACCTGTTTTATCTTCAGGCGGGCTGGTTGCAAGCATATATAATAGTAAGAAAAAAACTAGTAAACCTGAGCCAGAAAAGAGCCCAAAAACCAATAGCATTGAACCAGCAAAACAAACTAATGCTAGGGCTTCTAAACAAAGTAATTTAAATATGCCAAATGGTTATATGGGGCAAATGCCACCAAATATGCCGGGAGCAATGCCTCAATATCCAAATATGCCAAATACAATGCCTAATAATATGCCTTATGGATATCCTTATGGGTTTATGGGTTATCCATATCCTAATATGCAGGGTGGTTATCCATATCAAAATATGCCAGGTGTAATGTCTCCATA
>JAFSXW010000075.1 GCA_017443885.1 Clostridia bacterium
AATTTCTAAAGTTTTAAAAGAGAGCGATCCTTCATTAGCAAAATCTAGCGAAGATAAAAAAGAAGAGCCACAAAATAATAATAAGAAGAAATCCGAAGAATATAGTGCAAATTCCGCATCTGATAAATAATAATTAACACAATATCTTCTAATAAAAAGCATTATTTAAAAATATTTTAAAAAAATGCAAACATTTGTTTGAAAATGCTTGCATTAAAAATTTAAATGTTATATAATCATAAATGATAAAACAAACTTTGTTTTGGGAAAATATTTTTAAAAGGAAATTTATTTATGGGTAACGAAAAAGAAAAAGCATTAGAGCAGGCTATTGCTCAAATTGAAAAACAATTTGGAAAAGGCAGTTTGATGAAACTTGGGGAAGTATCACATCAAAATATAGATGTTATACCAACTGGATGTATTACTCTTGACATGGCACTTGGAATTGGTGGAATCCCTAGGGGAAGAATTATAGAAATATATGGGCCAGAATCTTCTGGTAAAACAACAGTATCACTTCACATTATTGCAGAGGCGCAAAAAATGGGTGGAACTGCTGCATTTATTGATGCAGAGCACGCTCTTGACCCTGTGTATGCTGCAAGGCTTGGGGTAGACACTAAAAACCTCTATGTTTCTCAGCCAGACACTGGTGAGCAAGGCCTTGAAATTTGCGAAAGCCTTGTTAGAAGTGGTGCTATTGATATTGTGGTTGTGGATTCAGTTGCCGCACTTACTCCTAAAGTTGAAATTGATGGCGAAATTGGGGATACTTATGTTGGCACACAAGCTAGACTTATGAGCCAAGCTCTTAGAAAACTAGCAGGAATTACAAGCAAAACAAACACTTGTGTTATTTTCATTAACCAGTTGCGTCAAAAAATTGGCGTTATGTTTGGTAACCCAGAAACCACTTCTGGTGGTGTTGCCCTAAAATTCTATTCTAGTATTAGGCTTGATGTTAGGAAAGGCGAAATTATTAAAGATGGT
Organism: Clostridia bacterium; assembly: GCA_017443885.1. Classification (GTDB taxonomy): domain Bacteria; phylum Bacillota; class Clostridia; order Christensenellales; family UBA1242; genus UMGS2070. The sequence goes on from JAFSXW010000075.1 coordinate 994, forward strand.
GCAAATTCTATTGGTGCTAGAACAAAAGTTAAAGTTGTTAAAAATAAACTTGCTCCTCCATTTAAAACAGCAGAGTTTGATATAATCTATGGCCTTGGCATTTCTCGTGAAGGTTGCATATTAGATTTAGCTGTGGATAATAATATCATTGTTAAAAGTGGAGCATGGTTCTCTTATAATGGCGAAAAAATTGCGCAAGGTAAGGAAAATGCAAAAGCATACCTTGCAAACAACCCAGAATTTTGTGCTGAAATTGAAAAGCAGGTTCGCGAAAAATTAAGCAGTGGTGAAATTGTCCCTTCTTCTGCAAGTGATGACGAATAATTAACTGAACAATCAAAAACAGATAGATTGAAAAATTTGTCTGTTTTTTTGTTTTTTATTTAGAAGCCTATTATTCTTGACAATTAAAAATTTTTTATGATATATTTAATTTGTGGTAAAATAGTTTAAATTTTCCAATTTTTTGGTTTTAAATATATTTTTGCTATATAAAAATAGGAGGGAAAGTATCATGAGCGTAACACTCGCAATTGTGCTTGCCCTTGTTGCATTAGTTTTAGGAGCAACTATTAGTTATTTTGTAGCTAATAAATTATCTAAAAATCGTGATGGCAAGGCGCAGGCTAAAGCAAATCAAATTATTGAAGATGCAGAAAATCAAGCGGCTGCACTAAAAAAAGAAGCAATGCTTGAAGCTAAAGAAGAAGCTTATAAACTAAAAACAGAAACAGATAATGAGCTTAAAGAAAGAAGGGCTGAAGTTGCCCGTATGGAAAACAGAGCCATACAAAAAGAAGAAAGCCTAGATAGAAAAGAAGAGGCACTGGATAAAAAACAACAAACACTTGATAATTTAAAGCAAGACTGGGAGAATAAATTTAAAGCCCTAGAAGAGAAGGAAACGCAAGTTTTAAGTAAAATGGCTGATGCGCAAAAAGAGTTAGAGCGTGTTAGTGGATTGTCTAAGGAAGAAGCAAAAAAAGAGCTTGTAACTTCTATCACAGATGAGGCTAATAAAGAAGCTGGTGCTATTATTAGAAATATTGAAAATAAAGCACGAGAAGAAGGCGAAAAGAAGGCAAGAGAAATTATAACGCTTGCAATTCAAAAGTGCGCAACCGACCAAACAAGTGAAGTTACAGTTTCAACAGTTGATTTACCAAATGATGAAATGAAAGGCAGAATTATTGGCCGTGAAGGAAGAAATATTAGAGCTATTGAGGCAGCAACAGGCGTTGATTTAATTGTGGACGACACACCAGAATCAATCACTCTTTCTTGCTTCGATCCTATTAGAAGGGAAGTTGCAAGATTAACTCTTGAAAAACTTATCACTGATGGCAGGATTCATCCAGCCCGCATTGAAGATATAGTTGAAAAAGTTAAAAAGGACATTGAAAAAACCATTAAAGATGCCGGCGAAAATGCAACATTTGAAGCAGGTATTTATAACCTTCATCCAGAACTAATTAAACTTCTTGGAAGGCTTAAATATAGAACAAGTTATGGGCAAAACTGCTTAAAGCACAGCTTAGAGACAAGTTATATCGCTGGTATGCTTGCTGGCGAACTTGGTGTGGATGTTAGCCTTGCAAAACGAGGCGGACTTCTTCATGATATAGGCAAAGCGCTAGACTTTGAAATGGAAGGAACTCATGTTGATTTAGGCGTGGAAGTTGCTAAAAAATATAAAGAAAGCCCAGAAGTTGTGCATTGCATTGAAGCACATCATGGCGCCGTTGAGTTTAAATCAATAGAAGCAATGCTTGTTCAAATAGCAGATGCTATTTCATCTAGCAGACCAGGCGCTAGAAGAGAATCTCTTGAAACATATGTTAAGCGTCTTCAAAAACTTGAAGAAATTGCTAATAGCTTTAAAGGTGTTGCATCAAGTTTTGCAATTCAAGCCGGAAGGGAAGTTAGAATTGCCGTGAAGCCAGAAGAAGTTAGCGACACTGGAATTATTGTTCTTGCTAAAGACATAGCAAGAAAGATTGAATCTGAATTAGAATATCCAGGTCAAATTAAAGTTAACATTATTCGTGAAACAAGAGCTAGCGATATCGCTTCTTAATTTAACAATAAAAATAAGTGGCAAATGCCACTTATTTTTTTTATCATAAAACAAATAATTATGTTATATTTTGCAGTATTTTAGCATAAAAATTAGTATGAAAGTTTTTGATGCACATAACGATTTTATAACAGAACTTAAAAGTGATAAAAAAATTAATAAATATATTAATAAAACAATTTTAGATAATAAAGTTTTTTGCTCGGTGTGGGCAAGTAAACTAAACGAAATAGAAGCCATTAATTTTATTGAAAAATTAAATTGGCTCAAAAATCAGCACAAAAATCTTTATAGTTTAGTGGAAGATTGCCATTTTATTAATCCTGAAAACATAGATTTGGTTTTAAGCCAAAAAATCAACCTTGCAGGGCTGGTTTGGAACAATGATAATAATTTGTGTGGTGGAGCACTTGGAAGGGCAAATTTAAGCGATTTTGGCAAAATTGTGATAAATCGCTTTGAAGATAATGGCACCATTATAGACACGGCGCACACCAACGAAATATCTTTTAACGATATTGCAAAAGTTGCAACAAAGCCAATAGTTTGTTCTCACACAGCAATGTTTAGTTGCTTAAATCACCCACGCAATTTAAAAGATTATCAAATAAAGTTAATAATTGAAAGTGGGGGCTTTGTTGGATTAACATTTGTTAATGAATTTTTAAGTGGCACATCTTTTGCTAAAGTAAAAGATGTATGCGAGCATATAATGTATTTTGCAATTAAATTTGGAACTGAAAATTTATGCCTTGGAACCGACTTTTTTGGCACGAAGCATTTGCCTATAGGTATAAAAAGTTATGCTCACCTAGAAAGATTAAAACAAAATCTTTTAAAAGTTGGGTTTAATGAAAGCGAAATTGAAAATATCTTCTATAATAATTTAAATAACTTTGCTAATAAATTTTTTAATTAATAGGGTGTAAGATTACTATTATATAAATTTAATTGCAACCTAAATTTTTCATATTTACGCAATAAAAAAGGCAACTAAGTACTAGTTGGCTTTTTATTATTATTTTTAAAAGCAAAAGCATATATATTATCTTGTCTTCACTTTTCACTTAATAATCGTCCGCAATGTTGCACGAAGTGCTACGCTTCATGCAAACGGAGTTTGTGCTTCACGTTGCCATAGGCAATGCTTCTCGCACGCAAAGCGTGT
>JAFSXW010000076.1 GCA_017443885.1 Clostridia bacterium
AGCTCTAGAAGTGCTAAAAAGGTGTTTATAATTTCGCTTTTAGAATAATCTGCTTCAAATAGTTCACTGAATTTAAATTTCTTTTTAGTTAAAAGCACATCTTTTATTTGCCCAATTTTTTGAGCAACTGTGAACCTATCTTTTTCAATTTTCTTTTCTTTTGGAACTTCTGCCTTCATTTGAGCCTTAAACATTATTTTAGAAAAGGCTTCAATTAAATTGTCAATATCTAGTTTTTCTGGCAAAACATATCTAAAATCTCCTGCAGAATTGTCTGGCTTTTTATAGAATTTATTCACATCTTCTATTAATTGCAATTTCTCGCTGGCTTCTTTTATGATTTTATATTCTTCAATTTGCCTAATAAGTTTTTGCTCAGGGTCTTCCTCGTCTAGAACTTCTTCTTCTGGTTTTGGAAGAAGTTTTTTAGATTTTATTTCAAGCAGCGTTGCTGCCATATCAATAAAATCGCTAGCCTTTTCAACATCTAAATTAGATATATCACTAACAATTTCAAGATATTGCTCGGTTATTTCACTTAAAAATATTTGACAAATATCTATTTTAGCCGTTTTAATTAATTCTAAAAGCAAGTCTAGTGGCCCTTCAAATGAATTTAGCTTAACACGAAAACTAGAAGCATCAAATGCTTCTTCTGAATTAACTATTTCACTTGTTTGCAATAAATTTTCTCTTTCGTTTTCCATTTTAACCTGCAAATAACTTAATAAACAGATTTAAAAGCCAATCGGCTAAATTTAGTGGCACATATCTTATATAAAGCCCAACAGCACCAACCAAAATTAAAATTATTAAAAATATCTGCCCAAATCTACGCATAGTGATAACATAACTATTATTTGGCTTTGCAAAAACTTCAACCACTCTAAACCCATCTAATGGGAAGATTGGCAGAATATTAAAAAACGCCAAACTAAAATTGAGCATAATTGCATAGTATAAAAAGCTATAAAGCATATATCCATAAATATTTATGCTAAACACCTGTGGACAAAAGCAAATAAGAAGAGCAAATATAACTATAAATAAAAGCCCTAAAATCAAATTTAATGAAACTCCGGCAATAGCAACTAAAAAACCGCTCTTTTTTGGGTTTTTAAAGTTTCTATAATCCACAGGAACAGGTTTAGCCCAACCAAAACCAAATAGCACTAGGCTAATAAAACCCACAGCATCGAAATGAGAAAATGGTTTTAATGTTAGCCTGCCCATTACTTTGGCTGTTGGATCACCATTTTTATATGCAATAAAAGCATGCGCAAATTCATGAAATGAAAGTGCCACAAGTAATGCACTAAAATAGCCCACAATTTCAAGAATTGTATAAAACAGTGATGAATTTATGTTTGAGGCAAAAATGCTAATCATACACATAAATTATATTAGTTATATAAAATATTGTCAAATTTTTTTGCAAGCAAAAAAGCCTTAAATTAGGCTTTTTATTGCTTTTTTACCACTTATATGAAATCTTTCTTAAAACATCTAGCATGCTTTGTTTTAAATTATCTTCTTCGCTAATTAAACTAATTTCTGAAACAACAACCCCATCTTCATTAATAACCACGGCTTTGCCAACAATATCACCTTTCTTAATTGGTGCATTTAACTTATCAATAACATATTCAACCGTAAGTTTTGGCTATTCATTTATTTTTGAAAACACATAATAATCTTTTTCTAGTTTTGCTATAATGCTAGATTTTTTTGCCCCACTAACGCTTATTTCTTTTTTAATTTCACTTGAATTCAAAAATAGTTTTGATTCATAATTAGAGAAGCCAAAATCTAACATTTCCCTTACTTCATTAAAGCGTGTTTTGCTATCTTTTTCTCCAATCACAACGGCAATAAGTGTTGTTCCATTGCGTGTTGCTGATGTAGTTAAACAATACTTTGCTTCGCTGGTGTAACCTGTTTTACCAGACGAACAACCAGCATAAGTTTTAACTAGCCTGTTGGTGTTCACAAGTTCTGTTTCTCTGCCACTTGGATGCACTATTTTGTCCATCCAAATATTTGCATATTTTTTATACACTTCGTTGTTTAATATGGTTTTATAAATTTCAGCACAATCTTTTGCAGAAGAATAATGGCCATCTTCTGGAAGACCTGTTGAGTTTTTAAAATATGATGAAGTTAAATTTAATTGTTTTGCTTTTTCGTTCATTAGATTTGCAAAAAGCCTTTCACTTCCCGCCACCCTTTCACTTAGTGCAACAGTGCTGTCGTTTGCTGATGCTATTATAAAGCTTTTAATTAAATCGCAAACGGAATAACTAGCCCCTGCATCTAGAAATGCTTGCGAGCCTTCCGTTTCGGCAGCATTTTCACTAATTGTTATTTTTTCTTCTAAAGAAAGTTTCCCTTCTTTTATGGCATCAAATATAACGCTTAAACTCATCATTTTTGTCATACTTGCAATAGGTAGTTTTTCTTTTTCATTTTTTGCA
>JAFSXW010000077.1 GCA_017443885.1 Clostridia bacterium
ATGCAGATTATAAAATAAATAATTTTAGTGGGATTATAAAACTTATATTATTTCTTAATTGATTAATACCTTGGTTTTGATAGTTTCTATATAATATAAGTGGTGTTTTATATTAAAATTTCTTGTTTTTAAGGTTATGTACCCTATTACACTTGCGATTTTAATTGTTTCACGTGAAACATAATTTTAAGTGTTTCTGATAAAAAGATTATTACTATTTTACATTATCGAGTGGCTGTTTAATAACTTTTATTTTTCATACTTACATTAGAGAATTAATAAACATTGCTTAATAATTATATAAAAGCTATTTTACATTTTTTAATTATTGGATATCTAATTTGATATAAGGAATTAAGCAAGTAGTAATTAACGTTATTAATACAAAAAAATAGGTATAGTTATAAAAATATAACTATACCTACTATAAAATTTTTGTTGTTGTTATGAAAGTTTCAACAAAACTATTTAGATGTTTAAATATAAATCCACCAATTTTTGAACTATTAATATATGATATAACATTGCCAAGTGCTCCATTAGGATTAAATAAACTAATCACGCCAAATATAATGCAAATTATAAGGGCGCTACGAATTATTCCAAAAAAGAATCCTAAAATTCTGTCGACTGTGTTAACTGTTTTATTTTCTTTGGCTTTTTTGCAAATTTTAGAAACTATAAATAGTGTTAGCGTTATTAAAATAAAAGAAACTGCAAAAGCAATAAGAGTTGACCAGAAATTTGAATATGCATTAGATAAAACCTGCGATAAATTTAAATCTGGATTATTTTGAACTGTTTCTGGCGGTATGTTTAAAAACCATTTTGTTAATGTTTTTGTTAAACCAGATAAATTACTTGTGTTTATTGCGTTATCAATAAATGTTTTAAGATTAGAAGCTTCTATTGAAGAAAAAGCTGTGTTAAAATTTGCAAGCCCTGCAAATTTAGAAACATAACTGGCATTAATCGCCCCAGTGATTCCAATTTTCGACACGAGCAAACTAATAGGTTTTGTGAGCAGTGTGGAAAGATAAATATTAACAGCTCCACCAAATAGAGAAAGCAAGGAAAACATTAAACCTTTATAAACACTTATTATTATAAAAACCAATGTTATGGCTATAATTATGTAATCTAATACATTCATACACACTAATTATATAGTTTTTTATTTAAAAAGTAAACAATTTAATCAACTTTTTATTTGTGTAGCACTTAAATTGCGAAAAATAGTTAATAAAATGTAAAAACCTATCAAAATTTGATTATTTTTTGCAATTTAAAGCCAAAACATTGTTAATAACTACAAAAAAATATAAAAAATCTGGCTGGTTTGATTATTACATTTTATGTTAAAAATATTGCCTTTTTGCAAAAAATAAATAAATTAAGAGGGTTTAAAACAAAAAGATATGAAAGATTTGATTATAAATGCCTGTGCTCAAAAGTTAATAACTATGATAAAAAATTTTAATACCAAAAGCGTAATGATTGTTTTTTTAGGAAATAGTAAAATTTTTTATGATAATTTCTCATCTGTTGTTATTTCAGTTTTAAATAAAAATAAATCCAAATTGAAATCTAAAAATATGAAATTTTATTTTTGTTACGCTCGTTTTGGCATCTATGGAAAAAATTATTTTAAAATGCTTAGCAATGTTGAAAGATTTTCTGGAGGTATAATTTTTATTGACAGTGGGTTCTGCGATAAAAATGATGAACTTGGATTATTAAAAATTAAACACGGTTTTACTAAAAGCGTTGCTTCTATAAAAACATTTAAGGATAAATGCTGTTTTGAAAATGATATTTATAATGATATTTGTGAAAGGAAAGATATTATTAGTGTGCTATTTAATTGTGCTTGTTTTAAAGATTGTGTTTTTGTAAATGAAAAGTTAAAAAATGGCATTGCCAAAATTCTAGCACAAATTTTAATGAAAGTGATAAGTGAAAGTTATTAACAAGTTTTAATTAAATGTTAGTAAGTTGCAAAATTTTTTATTTTTATATCATTTTTTACAAAACTCGCAATAAAAGAAAAGTTTGCTTTAAAAATATTTCTATTTTAATTTAAAAAACGCCTTTTATTTTCTTTAAAAATTAAGAAATGGTTTAAAAAAAGTTGTGAAAAAATGGGGCTTATGTTAATATATAATATAATATTTAATCTAGGAGGCATATATATTTTGGAAAATAATGCAGGAGGAACCGCTAGCAAAAGAGCGTGGATAAAAGTAATTAGCATAAGTGTGTTACTTATTTTGTTATTTGCTATTTTATTTTTAGTTGTGGGTGGCAGAAAAGGCGGAAAGGAAATTTCATACACTCAATTTTTAAATGATTTATCTAGTGGCAGTGTGAAAACGGTTACATTTAATGCCGATAAAGTTGAGCTAGAATATACAGATGGAACACTTTATTGGTTTTACAACCGTGGAGCTGTGGCAGAGAAAGATATAAAAGACGAAATTATTGCTTATAATGACACAACTCCACCACAGGCAGTTGTGATTAAAAATGGAACAACTTCAACATTTTCCATATTAAGTTTGCTTTATCCCGTTTTAACAATTGGAGTTACTATATTTTTAATAATCTTTATGTTTAGAAGAGTTGGCTCTATAAACAATAAAAGTTTTGATTTTGTGAAAAACAGAGCTCGCATTGTGCCATCAAGCACAAAATTTGATTCTGTTGCTGGTGTTGATGAAGAAAAGGAAGAACTTAAAGAGATTATTGAATTTTTAAGAAATCCTAAAAAGTTTACAGATATTGGTGCAAGAATACCAAAAGGCGTGCTTTTAGTGGGTGCTCCTGGAACGGGAAAAACGCTTTTAGCAAAAGCTGTTGCAGGCGAAGCGGAAGTTCCATTTTTTAGCATAAGTGGTTCAGATTTTATGGAACTTTTTGTTGGCGTTGGTGCTTCAAGAGTTCGTGATTTATTTGAGAACGCTAAAAAGGCGAAACCTTGCATAGTGTTTATTGATGAAATAGATGCCGTTGGCAGACAGCGTGGTGCCGGCATGGGTGGTGGCAATGATGAAAGAGAGCAAACACTAAACCAGCTTTTAGTTCAGATGGATGGTTTTGAAGAAAACGAAGGTATTATTGTGATGGCCGCAACGAATAGGGCAGATATTCTAGACCCTGCTCTTATGCGTCCGGGCAGATTTGACAGACAAATTTATATTCACGCACCTGATGTTTTAGGAAGAGAACAAATTTTGAAAGTTCATGCAAAAAACAAACCTCTTGATGAAGATGTAGATTTAAAAATCGTTGCAAGAATCACCACTGGTTTTACTGGTGCAGACCTAGAAAACTTACTTAATGAATCAGCCCTTCTTGCTGCACGAGATAATAGAACTAAAATTTCTATGCAAGATATTAATAATGGCATTGTTAAAGTTACAATGGGGCCACAGAAAAAGAGCAGAATAGTTAGTGAGCGTGATAGAAGAATTACAGCTATTCACGAAAGTGGCCATGCCATTGTTGAAAGGCTTGTTAAAAACAGCAATCCTGTTCATGAGGTTAGCATTATTCCACGAGGCGGGGCTGGTGGATACACTCTTTCTAGACCGGAAAATGATGATAGCTATATGACAAAAGGAAAACTCTACGACACAATTGTTGGGCTTCTTGGTGGAAGAAGTGCCGAAAAATTGTTCCTTGAAGACATTACAACGGGTGCTTCTAATGATATTGAACGCGCAACAAACATTGCAAGAAAAATGGTTTGCGAGTGGGGCATGAGTGAGGCACTTGGAAATGTTTGCATGGGCAGTGAAACTAGCGTGTTCTTAGGCAGGGATTACACCGAGCGTGCAACTTACAGCGAAAGAGAAGCTGGTATTATTGATGAAGAGATTAAAAAGATTATAGACAAATGCACCCTCGAAGCAGAAAACATTATTTCTAGCCATAAAAAAGAACTTATGAATATGGTTGATGTTTTGCTTGTGAAAGAAACTATTTATAGTGATGAAATTGACATGATCATTAACAAAAAATCTAGCAAAGAAGTTATAGATTTTATAGATAGCAAACACAATAAACAAACCGAAGAAAAAAAGCCAGAAGAAACACAAAATAATTCTATAAACACTGAAAAGAAACAAGCAAACATAAACGGCGCACAAAGTGAGCAACTAGTGAAAACAGAAAGCCCTGAAAAAGCTAAGCAGAAAGTGGAAAATGCAGAGATTAAATCAAATGCAATTCAAAACTCTTCTAATAAAGAAGAAAAAAAGCCAGAAGTGAAAACTTATAAAAGAGATATAGATAAACTTTTAGAAATTGCACAAGCAAGACAAAGCAAAATGCAAAGTAATATAAAAGTTAGTGAAGAAGACAAGTTAAATGTGTCTGGCATAAAAAAACAAGCCGAAGCAAACTCAAAAGAAGAAATAAAAATAAGAAAAGTTGAGCCAAAGAAAACAATAAACAAAGAAAAGAGCAATGAAGAAATAGAAGAAAATAAACCAGCAACCGTAGCAAAAACGAGAACAAAAAAAGTGGATGCGGAAACAAAAACAAATAGTGAAACAGAAACTAAAAAGACCACAAGAAAACCAAAGAAAACAACAGAAGAATAATTTAAAAGGAGAATAAAATGAACTACAAAAGATTTGGTTTGCTTAGTTTAATTTTAAGTGTGATTATTATTATAAGTGTTATTTCGCTTGTGTTTATTAAAACGGACACTAATGGCGAAAAATTAAACATTGGTGAGCCATCTAGCTTTATATATTATGATAGTTCAATTACTGGAACTACGATTGACAAAACTTCTGCGAAATTCGAGAGTGTTTATAGTGAAGTGAAGAATATGACAAAACTAAGTGTGTTTTCTAGGCTTGTTTCTGGTGGAAGCCTTAATGAAAGCCCTAGAGAAGAGATTTCTAGTAAAATTGAAAGTGGTTATTCTTCTAGCCAAATGAAAACCGAAAACACCTGCCTTGAAATTTGTTTCGACACAAAACAAACACAAATTGTTGAAACAAATGGCAACCGCCATGTGATAGAGTTTTATAGTTTAATTTTTGTTATAAGCAAAAGTGGAACAAGAGAAGTGGCTATATATTTTGACACAAAAAATGTTAGCACTCACACTTATGAAGGCTTGCCATTTTATGTTCGTGCAAACACTGAAAGTTTAAATAAAGCAGTGCTTGCATAATAAAAAACAATAAAAAAACACCCCAGTTTTGTGGGGCGTTTTTTTATTATTCTTCCATTGACTTGCTTTTATTATGACAATCTTTAGAAGACCTGCTAGAGCAGTTTTTTGTGTGGCACGCTTTGGTGCTTTTTTGTTTTTTATCTTTATGCATTTTTCTCTCCTTTTAAGTTTCTATGCTTAGTATGTGCACTATTTTTTCTATTATTCATTTAAAATGCAAAAGTGTAAATTAAAACGCCAAAACTTAAAAGTAATAGATAAATTGCAAAATAAATCCAATTTCCTTTTTTGGCAATTTTAAGCATAAATTTAATTGAAACCAAACTGCTTAAAAATGCTGAAATTGCGCCAACAAGGCAAGGAAGAAAACCAATTGAATAAACTCCCGACCCTGAATAGAAAATTTCAAAAACCATGCTTGCAATAATTATTGGGATACTAATTAAAAATGAAAACTTAACACTGTTTTCTTTGCTTTCATTAGCAAGCACGCCGGCGCAAATGCTTGTTCCACTTCGGCTAACCCCTGGAAGCACAGCAAAGCACCCAGATATTCCCATAATTATTGCACTTTTAAATGAAACTTCATTTGAAGGGGCAGGCGTTTTTGTGTTTTTAGATGGCAAAAAGCACACTAGCATTAGCATTCCACTTAGAAGAAATCCAAACCCTAAAAAGCCAACTTCAAATAATTTGGGAATAAATATTTTAAGCAGGGCTGCCCCAACGCAAGTGATTAAAGTTGCGAGCACTACTTTAAGCGTGGTTTTTGAAAATGGACGCCTTATAAGCACCAGCACATCTTTATATAACACTATTAAAACTGAAAGCAGTGTTGCTAAATGGAGCAAAATATTAAAATAGTTATTGCTGTTGTTTATGCCTAAAATTGCCTCGGCTAGTGTTAGGTGGCCACTAGAAGATATTGGCAAGAATTCTGTTAAGCCTTGAATTAAACCTAAAATAAGGGCCTCAAAAATTGTCATAATTAAACCTCGTTAAATGTTTATGCAAGTTGTGGTTTATTCTTTACAAAACTTTTAAAATAGGCTATAATTTTTAAGCAATATAAAAAAGCGAGGAAATAAAAATGGAATTAGGTGTTGTGGGGCTTCCAAATGTTGGCAAAAGCACCCTTTTTAATGCAATAACAAAGGCTGGGGCAGAGAGCGCCAACTATCCTTTTTGCACAATAGAACCAAATGAGGGAGTTGTTAGCGTTCCAGACGAAAGGCTAAATGTTTTAGGAAAATTATATAACACACAAAAAATAACCCCTGCAATTTTAAAATTTGTGGATATTGCTGGGCTTGTTCGTGGGGCTAGCCGTGGAGAAGGGCTAGGCAACAAATTTCTTGCTTCTATTCGTGAGTGCGAAGCAATAGTTCATGTGGTAAGGTGTTTTGATGATCCTAATGTTACGCATGTTGAGGGAAGCGTTGACCCAATAAGAGATATTGAAACTATTAATATAGAGCTAAGTTTATCAGATTTAGAAAGCGTTAATAACAAACTAGAAAAGGCCACAAAAAGAGCAAAGCAAGGCGATAAAAGTGCTGTGTTTGAAGTTAGCGTGCTTGAAAAATTAAGTGAAACTTTAAACAATGGAATTCCTGCAAAAACAATTACATTTAATAGCGAAGAACAGGCGTTTGTGGATTCTTTGTTTTTAATTACAACCAAGCCTGTTATTTATGCCTGTAATATAAATGAATATGATTTAGGCAAAGATGAAAATAGCCTTAGTTATGTTCAAAAAGTGAAGGAATATGCTAAAAATGAAAATAGCGAAGTGCTTGTTATTAGTGCAAAGGTTGAGCAAGAACTAACTGAACTAGAAGATGAAGAAAAACAGATGTTTTTAGAAGAATATGGCTTAAAAGAGAGTGGGCTAGATAAAATTATAAAACTTGGGTATAAACTTTTGGGGCAAATAAGTTTTTTAACAGCGGGCGAAAAAGAAGTGAGAGCATGGACAATCACTAAGGGCACAAAAGCGCCTCAGGCAGCAGGAAAAATTCACAGCGATTTTGAAAAAGGCTTTATTCGTGCTGAAGTGTGCACTTATGAAGATATGGTTGAGTGTGGTGGCTACACCAAAGCAAAAGAAAAGGGCAAAGTGAGAGTTGAAGGCAAAGATTATGTTGTTTGCGATGGTGATGTTATGCTGTTTAGGTTTAATGTTTAGTGGATTTTTGATGTATTAATTTACCAAGGGCATTAATTTTTAAATACTCTGAATTATATAAGTTTATTTTAAAGGCAGAAGCAAGGATAATGGTTCTGTCTTTTTTCATTTTTTTAAGCAAACTATTTATATGCAATTCTGCACGGCTTGTTAAAGAAATGCCATTTAAACTAAAAACCATTATTTCTGCACCGCTAAAATATGCTCGCACGCAAGAAATTAAAAACGCTAAATCGCTGTTTTCTTGCAAAACGCTAGTGCTAGAATTTAGCGATATATTTTGTTTTTTAAATTCACTTAAAATTTTTGTTTCTTTTAAAAACGAAACAATTTTATTTTGGCTTATTCCTGTTTGTTTTAAGCTGTCTAAAATTGTGGCATTTTCAAAAAAATATGGGCAAGACACAAAAATTAAATTATTAGTGTAGGTTTCTTTTTCAAATTCGCTTGCAGGAATATTATCTATCATAATTGTTCCCTTATTTAAATTTAGTTTTCGCCTAATAAGCCCACAAAACGAAGTAAACGAAAGTTTATTGCCAAATTCTAATGCTAAAACATCACCTTTTTTTGCAGAAAAACTTACGCTATCTAAAAGTGTGTTTTTGCCTGAAATATATGTTGCGTTTATAAATTCTAATGTGCCTAAAATTTTATTTGTTGTGTTTAATCCATAAAATTCATTTTGCAAATTTAAAGCAAAAAACGACGCTAAATTTATTGCACTATTATTAACTAAATCTAATTTTAAAAACAAGCTAGAAAAATTATAAAAAGAGTTGGCAACTGAAACTAAATATGGCAGGCATATAACAAACAAATTTAAAGTTATATAGTCGAACTTTAAAAGCTTTATTAAATAAATTATTATAAAACTTATTCCTAAATACCAAATGAGGTTTAATATTATATTTTGTGCTAAATTAATATTTTTTTCTTTTCTATAAAAGTGGCCTTGCTCATTGCTCTTGCCCAGAAAATTTGAAAAAACTTCACTTTCTTTAGAATAATCAAAGGCGTATGATTTGCCATCTATCATATTTAAAAATTCAAGTTGTTTTTCCGTTTCTTTACTTGATGAAAGCGTGGCATATTTTTTATTTAATTTGCCTAGCATTATGTAAAAAATAACGGAAATAATGCCTAAAATTAAAGTTAGAATAAATAAAAGCAAATTTGTGTAAAGCAAAACAGAAAGAATAAAAACTAAAGAGAAAAAATACCCAATGCTTGGCAAGATTAGCATAGAAAAATCGGAAACTTCATCTATATTTTTTAGCATTGAAATAAAACTTGTGTCTTTTTCATTTTCGGCTTTAAAAATTGCGAAGGCTAGGTTTTTTTCTAGTTTTTGTTTTATTTGCTTTTTAATGCTTAAAGCAAAAGTGTGCCCAATAAATTCAAAGATAGCAAAACCAAAAATAAAAGCAATAATTAAAAATGCATATTGTTTTACACCGTTAAAATTTGCTATTTGCACACTGCTAATAATTAAACTTATTAAAAAACTAACTAGCGTGAAAAGCACTTTTGAAAGAATATAAAACAATGCCCCAAACACCATTTTTACTGCACTAGGGCGCGCAATTTTAAACCAACTTTTTAAGTTTATAAATAGCAAAAGAAAACTCCTTTTTATAGTTGCATAAAATGTATTACTTAAACTACGAAATGTAAAAACCCTTTACACTAATTGTTTTTCGTGGTATAATTAGAAAGGTTTATTATTAATTATTAATAATAAAAAGTTTTTTAAACACTTTTTAAATGAGCAGTAAAAAAGGAAGTATATGAGAAAATTTTTAACTTATATTTTAACATTTGCTTTAGTGTTTGTGATTGCAATGGCAACCACTATTACTTTGCTGAGCCCAAAAAATTATGGCGTTAGTGCAAATTTAGGGGCGTCTGGTGCAAGTTCAAACCAAGTTGTTTCTAAAATGCTCACATATTTTCAGTCACTTAAAACTTTTGAAGCGAGCGCAACTGTTAGTTTTAATGCAAGCGAAGAAGCAGATGGCGATAGGGAAGAAAATTCTAATAACATTAAATACACTTCTTTAGAAGGCGAAGAAGAAATTACCAATGAAACTTTAAAGTTTAATATTAAAGCGGATATTTCTAGCCTAACTTCTCCTAAAATTTATGCATCAATTGAAAACAAAAAAGATGTGAATATTAATGCCACGATTATTTATGATGGCACTGATTTATACATAGAATTAAACGGCAAAAAATTTAGTTTTTCAGGCGAAACTCTTGAAAACGCTCTTCAAATTATGCTTGGTTTAATTTCAACCCAAAACTTTTCTATGGAAAGTTTGGTTGATGGCATTGATATTGGTGCAATTATGGGCGCACTTAATGCAATGAAGGAAACTTTAAATGAAGAAACTGGCGAAATAAAAAGCACCTTAAATATGGAAGGCTTGGGAAGTGTTGATATTATAACAGATGAAGAATACAACCTTAAAGCCATAAGAATTTACAACCTTGAAATTATTAACTCGCCGATAGAATTTGTTTTAAATCTAAACAAAACCGATGAAGAAGAAACAATAATAAGTGCTCCAGAAAATAAAGAAGATTATTTAAGCATCACTAGTTTGGTTAGCTGCTTTAAAAACACTTTTAGCCTTTCTTCTTTCACTATTAGCCCAAGTGTAATGATTTCTGCTTTTGGTTTTAATGATGAATTTAATTTTAATATTTTAAGTGATGCTAAAAATGGCTTTAAAGAAATTAATTTTTATGAAACACAAAATAGTATTAGTGCTGTTTTAAGAAAAGAAAATGGTGCATATACTTCTTCAATTAACAACATAAATTTCAAAATTGGCGAAAATTTAATTAATGATTTTATAGATTATATTTTGAAAAATGAAAGTGCAAATAAAATAATTGATGATGTTGCAAGCACTGATTTTTCAGAAACAATTTCAAGTTTTGTTAAAGATGATTCTTTTGGCATGGATATTGTTAAAGAAAAAATTATAAGCAAAATTAAAGAAATTAGCCTTCCTGAAATTTTAAATAGTTTAACCAAATTAGACATACTTGAAAATTCAATTTATGCTGAAATTGATTTATCTAATATAAAAGCGCTTGAAACCAATGCTAAAATCTCACTTTTGCTTGAAACCAATGGAAAAATTCTAACTCTGGCTAAAATAAAAGCAAATTTTAACGATAATGAAATTTGTGCAAGTGTGAAAATTGATAGCGAGATTAAAAACAAAGCCGAGATAGATGAATCTAAAATTTTTGATTTAGATAGCGCAATAAATAAAATAGATAGTTTAAAAAATCTTTCTTGTGGAACTGGGGAAATTAATGCTTGTGTTAACGATAATGGAAAGGTTTATAACATTTCTTCTAAAATTTCGGCAGATGCAATAAATAAGCAGGCTAGTGTTAGTTTGCTTCTATCGGGCGAAATTAATAAAGATTTATCGCTTGCCTATAAAAATAATACGCTTTATGCCAAAACAAGTGATGTTGGAATTAAAATAAACAAAAATGATATTTTAAGCATTTTAAACAAAGTTGATTTTGATTATTCTTCTTTAATAGATTTTTATTATAACGAAGTTTGTGATTTAATTTTAAATTATAAACAAACAGCCAAAAACACAATTGAAGAAAACATACAATCATTAGATTTAAGCCCAAATATAATTAAAGAAGTGGCTTGTTTTGCACTAGAAAATAAAGATTATTTATATGATTTAATTTCTTGTGGTTATTTGTGCTTAAATAATATAGAAACTTTTGAAAATGGTTTCAAAATTAAATTAGACCATAATTTAATAGGCGCAGAAGATGATATTTGTGTGAGAGTTTCTTTAAGTGAAAACGATTTTAAATTAGAGATAGAAAATCTTAATGCTTATGGAAAAAATATTTGTGCAAGTGTTTATTTTGATATCAAAAACGCCGATATTAGTGAAATAAACGAAGACGATTATTTTGATATAATTAATGCCTACAACAAAATATTAAATGTTAAGAATATTAAAAACGGCGAAGCGTCTGTTAATTTGATTGTTAAAGATAATGGCGAAATTCAAGACGCATTAAATGCAAGTTTTAAGTTTGATATTTTAGAAAAATATATTTCTGCTGTGGCTGATGTTTTTGGGCAATATAATTTAAATGCAAAATTAATTTTAGATAATAGCGATGTGCTTTTAAAACTAAATGATATTGGCATTAGTTTTAGCACTGATGAACTGCTAAGCATTTTAAATGAGTTTGGTTTTGAATTAAATATTGAAGAGAAACTAAATGATATTCTTTCTTCAGGATATGAGATTAAAGATAACATTATAAGTTTAGTTGAAGAGAAGGCAAAAGAACTAAAACAAGAAGACCTTTTAAAACTAGCAATAACATTTGTTAAGGAGATTAAAGTTTCTGCTAGCGAAATAAAAATTGTTTTAAATGGAGCAGAACTTGGGCAAGCAGATGATTTAATAATAGATATAGTTTTAAAAGAAAATGTTATTTATTCGATTAAAATAGAAAATCTTAAATTATTTGGCAAAGAAATTAACCTTAAACTTGCGCTAGAAGAAAAAGAAATTGAAAAAGATTTAGTTAATAATTTAGACTATTTAAATTTAACTGATCTAAAAAATAGAATTAAAACAATAACTTCTAGCAGTAGTGGGGAACTTACTGCAAGCGGATATATTTATAAAAACGAAAGTTTATATAGCATTTTAAGTTTAGGTGCGAAATTTGATTTAGAAGAAAATTATTTAAGTGCATCGGCTTCTATTATGGGCAACACCTATAAAGACGCAAGCATTATTTTAGAAGATAGCCTAGTTTTGGCAAAAATTAATGGTGTTAAATTAAAACTAGATTTAAATGAACTTTCAGAAATTTTTAGCCTTTTAAATTTAAATATTAATTTAGAAGATTTAAAAGAGAGTTTATTTAGTGCCAATTTAAATAGTGATGCTATTTATACTCTTTTAAATAAAGAGATAAATAGGCTTGGGCTTGATGGCGTTTTTGATTTAGACTATTTAAATGCCTTAAAAAATATTTCTTTAATTGAAGTATTAAATAGTGTTTTAAGTTTAAAAGTTAATAAAACACAAATTAAAATTGTATTGAGTGGCAAACTTTTCGGGCAAGAAAAAAATATAAACATTAACATTAGGCTACTAAACAGTGCGTATACTAGTGTGGAAGTTTTAAATTTAAAAACCAGTGAAGATAATTATGTTGATTTAATGCTTACTTGCGAAGCAAAAGATATTTTAAAAACCGAAATAAACGCAAGTGAATATTTAAATATAGAGAAAATTTTAAACAGTAGTCTATCTTTAAAAGATGCAAGAAGTGGAAATATTAACATAAATGCCACAATTTTAGAAAACAATGTTGTTTATCAAAATATAGATGCAAGTGTTGATATTGATTATAATAATGCTTATGCAAAAATAGTTGCAATACTGGATGGTAAATTTAATTTAAGCGGCAGTGCCACACTTCATCAAAATAATGTTTATATTGATAGTGAAAACATTAGCGTTAAATTAGCACTAAATGAAATAGTTGAGCTTTTAAGTGAAAACAACATAGATATAACTAGCATTATTGCTGATTTTGTTAGTAGTTTAAATTTAGAAGAAAAGAAGGCAGAATTTAAAGAAGCATATAATAATGAAAATTTAGAAGAAATTTTAGAAAAGGTTTTAAAGAATATTAAATCTTTAAAGATTGATTCTAGCCAAATAAAAATAGTTTTAAATGGAAAGCTATTAAGCCAAAGCGGAAATATCACTTTAATAATTAGGCTAAATGATAGTGCGGTTAAAAGTATTAAAGTTGAAAACATTGCAATTTTTGGAAAAACTATTTTTGCAGAAATTAGCCTAGAAGAAAAAGATATTATAGAAGCAGAAATTGATGAAAATAAATATTTAAATATAGCAGATGTTTATAATGAAAATAAAGACATAATAAACACCACCAGTGGTAGTGGCACAATAAAAGTAAGTTTAGAAAATGAAAGCGGAATTATCACCCATCAAGTTAATGCAGAACTTATAATAGATTATCTAAATAATTATTTTGCAATAGATGGCAATGTTTCTGGAACAAAAAGCCACGCATTAAACTTTGTTTATGATAGTGGCACGGCTTATCTTAAATATGAAGGGCTAAATATAAAAATAAACATTGATGAACTAAAAAATCTTCTTTTAAAATTTGGCATTGATTTAGATGAAACTTTAAACAATAGCGAAACAAAAACAATAGATGAAATTTTAAACACTCTTGATTCTTATAATATTAGCACCACGCTTTTAAGAGAAATTATAGATAAATTGCACACTATTAATATTGATGATAAAGAAAACCTAGTTAAAGATGTTTATATTTCTTCTAGCACAATAAATGTTGTTTTAAGTGGAAGCGTGATTAATCAAGAAAAAGATATCAATATAACCTTAACGCTAGAAAACAACAAATTAAGTGAAATAGTGGTTTATGGCATTGAACTTAACGGCCAAATTGTTAAAGTAGAGCTTAAAATAAACAACCTTAACAGCATTTTAAAGAAAACAATTAATGAAGAAGAATATTTAGATGTTGTTAGCATTACAAACAACCTTTATAGCCTTAAAGATTTAACAAACCTTTCACTTGCATTTAGTGGGGTTTTAGTAGAAGGCACTAGCGAAAGTTATAGCTTAGTTGGCTCTTTAAAACTCAAAACCAGCGAAACAGAGTATTCTAGCCTAGAAGAGAGAATAGTGAATTTTGTGAACTCTTCTTATTTGAGTTTAAATGCTAGCCTTGGTGGAAAAACAGAACTTAAAGCCGATATAAATTTATATGATGAAACACTTTATATTCACTTAAACGAAACATACATTAAGATAACAAGAAAAGATTTATACGATTTAGTTGGTATTCCAACTTCAAGCAGAACAAATGCCGATGCTTTTGTGCTAGAAAAATTGAACTCTTATGGCATTTCTGAGAAAATAAATGGCATTTTAAACAGCAATAAGGAAACAAAAATTGATGCCGTTGATTTAATAAACAAACTTAATAAAATAAGAATAACCTCAAATTCTTCCGTTGTTGTTTTAAATATTGATGGAAGTTTAGTTAGTCAAGAAAAAGAACTTACTATAAAACTATTTATAAATGAAAAAACTGAGTTAACCGAAGCGGAAGTTTTAAACCTTAAAATAGAAGATAATTCTTATGTTGGATTTACTATTAATCTTGATACTGAAACTGAAATAGAAGAAAAACTTATAAGTAATGCTGATAACTATTTCGATTTAACCACAGGATATAACAACATATTGAACACTTTAAGCCTTGCAAGGGCAGAAGTTAGCGCAAACATTGGGGTTTATAGCACGGCTCGCTCTTCTTACGAAGAAAAAACCATAAATAAAGCAAATGGTTATGCACAAACGGCTTCTGTGTCAATGGAAAAAATTAGCGATAGTATAAGCCACACACTTAATCATCATGGAAAAGTAAGCCTTAGTGGAATTCTAGATGATGCAAACCTAGAAGCCAATTATAAAGATGATGTGCTTTATATTAGTTATAAGGGCAACAAGGGAAACAGTGCACTTAAATTTAAACTAAACAAAGCAAATATTGATGAAACAGTGCTTTCTATTTGCGAATTGTTTATGGACGCTAGCGGCATTAATGGTGTTAGGGAAACTCTTGATAACACCAAAGGCTTTATGGAAGGGGCAGGGCTCAACACTATTATCGATTTAACTGATTTGCAATTAATTAATTTAATTAATAAACTAACTGCACCTTCTAGTGAAGAAACTATTAGTGAAACAGAAAATCCAATAACATTTAGCGAAGTGGTTGATATTTTAAACGGAATTGTGATGAATAAAAATGGTTTATCTATTCTTATTCCTGAAAGCGTTTTAAACACAAGCACCAAACTAAAAGTTGTGGCAGATTATGACGAAACAAAAATTAAGCGTCTTGCACTTATTGGGCTCGACACATCACTTTTAGGTGATAATATTAGCGATTTTGGTATTGGCCTTGATTTAAATAACAAGTTTATTGATATCAGCGTTAGCATAAATCAAACATGCTCGCAGGTGGCTTCTCCTTCGGGCTCGTTTATGGATTTTAACGGAATTTCAACCTTAGTTAAAGGGGCATCAAAGGCATTTAAAGAAAACAAAGGATTTATGCTTTCTGGCAAAATTAGCATGAAGCTTTTAGGATTAAATGTTAGTTGGTTAACTGATACTGATGTTGATGTTGTTATTAAAATTAACTACACAAAAGAAGATGGCTTAGAACTTTATGTGGAACTAAACGATATTCCAACCACAACCCTAGTGTTTAATGGATATAAAAAATTCTTAATAACAAGAGCATATAGTTCTAAAAATTCTAAAATTTATTATAAAAATGATAGAATTTATGTCACACGAACCACCACCGGCAACGGAACTAAAACAATTAAATATAGCATGACAAAAGATTGGTGCTTTGCCCATATCGACACCGTGTTAGGTTATTTATTAGACTTTAACAGCACTATTCAAAGCAAGATAACAGAGAGCTTAAATAAGCAAGATGCAAATGCACCTGCTTGCGTTATTGAAAATATTTTAAAATCATTCTCGGGCAGTGTTTCTGGCACAACAGGAACATATAACCTAACCGTTTCTGGTTCGGCTTTGGCGCAAGACACAATGGTTGGCGATATGGCACTTACAATAAAAATGAACACAAGCACTTTAAAAATTAATTCGGTTGGAATAAGCATGGCGTTTGTTTCAGTGTTAGACCTTTCTGGCACGCTAAATCTTACAACCTACACAAATAAGCAATCAATCTCGTTTGCAACATCTGGCTACACATTTAAAGGCTAAAATAAAAACCCACAAAATAGTGGGTTTTTTTATTTTAAAACACCATTAGATATTTGAATATTGCTAAAAATATGATATTATATTATTAGTGAATATATTAAATAAATAAAACGGAAGGCTTTATGAAAAATTTTATAAAACAATTAATAACATTTATTTTGGTTGCTGGTGTGCTTGCTGGCGCATATTTTGTTTTAGATGCAAAAACAGATTTAATAGATAAACTATTTTCTAGGGAATATGAAGTTACATGGGTGGTGGAAGGAGAAAGCACCACTAAAAAATATGTTTATGGAACTATTCCAGAATATAGTGGCACGCCAATAAAAGTGCCAACCACCACTATTGAATATGTTTTTGATGGGTGGGAGCCAGAAGTTGTGGCAGTTTCAAGAACACCTGCAACATACACGGCAAAATTTAAAGCCCAAACAAGAAAGTATAGCGTGAATATTAATTCTAATTATTCGGCTGGGGCAGAATATGTGGGCACGGGAAAAATCTATGAATATCAAGAAAATGCCACGGTTTCGCTTTCTACTAATTTTGGTTACACTTTTTTAGGCTGGTTTAATGGAAGCGGAAGTGGAGCAACACTTATTTCTTCTAGCACAACTTTATCTTTAGGGCAAATTACAGAAGACATAACACTTTACCCAAAGTTTGAAGCAACCACCTACACAATTAACTATAACGACCCTAAAAGTGCCACAAATTTAAATAAAACAACACTAGATGCCACAGATGAAACTTACACCTTTAAAGCACTTTCTAAAACGGGATATAATTTTGAAGGCTGGTTTAAAGAAAGCACTTTTATAAACAAAATAGAATCTTTAACCTTAAATTCAGATAACACAATTTTAGCAGTTGCAAGGCTTAATTCAAACACTATTAATCTTTATGCCAAATGGAGCATTATTAACTATTCGATTAGTTATAATTTAAATGGTGGAAGCGTTAGCACACCTAACCCCTTAACCTACACAGTTGAAGATTTAGAAGGCTCAAGCACAATAACTTTAAATAATCCTAGCAAAACTGGTTGTGAATTTCTTGGCTGGGCAGGCACAGGGCTAAGTGCAAGAACCAAAACTGTAACGCTAAAAAATGGCGATTATGGCGACAGAACCTACACTGCTTTTTATGATGACGAGCGTGCTATTAATTTGGTTGTTGATGGCATGGAATTAACTGGCGATATGATTATAGCAAGGCAGGGAGTGAGCGTTTCTGCGCCAGAAATTAATTCTAGCGATTATGGTATGGGTGGATACACTATTGACGGCTGGTATACCGATAGTGCGTGCACAAATAAATACACTTTCACTGTTGGCCCAGAGAGTGATATTACGCTTTATGGCAAGTGGAATTATTTTATAAGAGAAGGGTTTATTCCATATTTTTCTAAGTTCAACTCTAGGCTAAACGGCACTAGAATAACTATTAACAGTTTTGAAGAACTTGTTAGTTGGGTGGAATTTGTGGAATTTAATTACATCACAACATCTTATAGCTTTAGAATTGGCTACACTCCTTCTGGTGGACGAACGAAACAAGAAGAAGTTAAAAGAGCCATTGAAGAATCTTTTTATGCAATAAATGGTGGCTATTCTTATTCTAGCGAAACCTTTTATTTAACAACTGCTAATAAAAACACTGAGGCAAAAAATTATGTTAGCGTTCCTGCTGGCAAAAATTATTATCAGCAAACATATGCGCTTTCAATAACTCCAAGTAGCCCAAGAAGTGAAGATTATGATAGTTTTAATAGAGATAAAGTTTTAAAAACACTTAATGTTGAAACTTCAAACCAATTAGTTTATGCTCTTGAAATGGGGCTAAAACCAGTGTGCAAAGAGGGATCTGTTGCAGAAACAATATATTGCGAAGCAAAAAATATTTTAAAAGAAATTTGTAATGACTCCATGACTGATACTAACAAATTAAGAGCAATATATGAGTGGCTAATTTTAAATGTTACATACGATTATGAAGCGGCAAGCAACGAAGCGTATTCAGTTAATAATTGGTATTTATATGATTCTTGGTTTGCTGAAGGCGTGTTTTTAAATCATAAAGCCGTTTGTGATGGTTTTAGCAAGGCGTTTTTAATACTTGCTCAAATAGAAAATATCCCCACAATTAGAATTGCTGGCGATGGCCACGCATGGAATAAAGTTTATTTAGATGGAAAGTGGTTTGGTATTGATGCAACACATGGCAACTTAAATGTGAACGGAAGCCTAGAAGTTGTGAACTACGCTCAATTTTTATTCACAGATAGTTTCAAAACAAATAGGGGCTACACAGGCGAAAACCATAATGAATATTTGGCAAACACCACATATTGCTATTATGAAACTGCCGATTATTCGGTTACAATTTTTCACACCAGCCACGATTTCGATTTACTTATAGATAGCCAAGATGAACTTGTTTATGCAATAAAATATGCGATGAAAAACTATAATGAAAAAGAAGTTGATGGCGCTTCTTACTACACACTAGATTTTGCATTTAGTTATGTTTGCGATTATGAAAGTGCCATTAGCAGTGCGCTTAGTTCTGCTGGCTACACAAAGGGAAGCTATATTCCAATTAATTTAGGTTATAATAAAAGCACAGGAGAAAAGGGAACAGATAGTTGCAATCATGTTGCTTATTGCCTTGCCCTTGTTGCATAAAAAATGAACGATTTAGAAAAATATTATAATAAGTTTAATGAAGATAAACGCCTAAAAACACGCCACGGGCAAGTGGAAATGTTTGTTTGCTTAAATTATATTAAAAAATATATTGCAGGAAGGCAAAACTTAAATATTTTGGATATTGGTGCAGGAACGGGGGCTTACACAAAGGCTCTTGCAGAAATGGGGCACAATGTTGTTGCTGTGGAGCCCGTTAAAAAAAATTTTAGCGTTTTAAAGCAAAATTGCCCAACGGCGCAATTGTTTTTGGGAGATGCCAGAAATTTAAGAAAACTTAAAGATGAAAGTTTTGATATTGTTTTACTTTTTGGCCCGCTTTATCATCTTAAAAGTGAAGAAGATAAGATGCAGGCAATTATGGAAGCAAAAAGAGTGGCAAAAAAAGGTGCAATTTTAATGAATATGTTTTTAATG
>JAFSXW010000006.1 GCA_017443885.1 Clostridia bacterium
AGGCAATGCTTCAATCGCGCAAAGCGTGTGCTTCACGGCAACGCAGTTGCCCATCCGCCACTTTTCACTCTTAACTTTTCACTTTTCACTTAAATAAGATTATATAGCTCATCTTCGCTAATTATGTTAATTCCTAATTTTTGAGCTTTTTCTAATTTACTTCCAGCATCTTTTCCTGCAAGCACAAATGAAGTGTTTTTGCTAACGGTGCTCATAACCTCCCCACCATTTTCTTCTATTAATGCCGTTGCTTCATTTCTTGAAAGCGTTGGAAGAGTTCCTGTTAACACAAATTTTAGCCCAGCCAGTTTTTGGCTTAATGCACTCTCTTCAGTTTCTTGCACTTTAATTCCAATCTCTTTTAGGCTTTCAATTTCTTCCATATTGTTTTTATCTGCAAAATAATGCGATATATATTCTGCTGTTAGGTCTGCAATATCATTTAAACTGGTTAAGGTTTCATGGCTGGCAGTAATTAAATTACTTAAATTTTTAAAGCGAACGGCAAGTTGCTTCGCAGTTTTCTTTCCAACATTATCAATACCAAGTGCAAATATAAAATTTGCAAGAGTTGGCATTTTGCTTGCTTCTAATGAATTAAAGAAGTTATTTATTTTTTTATCTTTGAAGCCTTCTAATGTTTCAATTTGTTCCTTCTTTAGTTTATATAAATCGCTAAAATGTGTTACATTAAAATTTTCGTGCAATGCTTCTATGGTTTTAATAGAAAGCCCTTCAATATTCATGGCATTTCTAGAAACAAAATGAGATAGCCTTTCTATAATCTGTTTAGAACACCCATTATGGTTTGGACAAAATAAATCAGCATCTGTTTCTTCAAGTTTTGCTCCACATACTGGGCATGTTTTTGGCTTTAAAATTTCTTCACTATCATTATATTCTTCAGCTAATGCTAAAATTTCTGGGATAACTTCGTTGCTACGCCTTATAAACACACGGCTATTAATTTTAACTTTCTTACGCAAAATATCGTTATAATTATTTAGTGTTGCGCGTTTTATTGTGGCTCCTGCAAGTTCCACGGGTTCTAGTTCGGCAACTGGGGTAAGTTTGCCCGTGCGCCCAACCTGCCATGTGATATCTTTAAGCATTGTGCTTGTTTCTTCTGCTTCAAACTTAAAAGCAATAGCACCCCTTGGGAATTTATCTGTTGAGCCAAGTTCTTCCCTAATTTTTAAAGAGTTTATTTTAATAACCATGCCATCAATTAAAATATCTAAATTTTTACGCTCTTTATCAACTAAACTTATAAGGCTCTTCACTTCGCTCATAGACGAAGCTAGTTTGAAATATTGTCCAACATAGAATTTGTTTTTCTCTAAAAAGGTTTTAATATCTTCTTGTGTTTTTAGATTATTGTCTTCAATGTAATTAATATTATATGCAACAAAATCTAGGTTTCGTTTTGCTGTTTCTTTTGGATCTAAATTTCTTATTGCACCCGCCACCGCATTGCGTGCATTTTTAAGAGGCTCTGTGGTGGTTTTATTATATAATGCTAGTTCGCTTAGTCGCATAACTGCTTCGCCCTGAACTTCCACTTCGCCGGTATAGTTAATTTTAAGAGGAACTGTTCTTATTGTTTTAACTTGGCTAGTTACATCTTCGCCCACCGTTCCATTTCCCCTGGTTGATGCCAAAACTAAATTCCCACCTTTATATAAAAGGCTTAAATTTAATCCGTCAAATTTATATTCAACACTATAACTAGGAGTGTAGCTAACAAGTTTTTGATTTTTATTTTCCCACTCATCTAATTCTCCAAAACTTTGTGCTTTATCTAAACTATAAATTTTGTGAGTATGTGGAACTTTTTTAAAACTAGATAGTGGCTCTGCCCCAACACGCTGAGTTGGAGAATCTGGCAAAACAATACCTTCATTTTTTTCCATTTCTTTAAGCTTATCATAAAGAGCATCCCACTCTTTATCGCTAATCAATGGATTATCTAGTGTGTAATAGGCATAACTATATTTATTAATTTTATCAACTAGTTTTTGCATTTCTTCAATATTTGCCATTTCGTTCTCCTATATAATTTCTAAATTTGCATATTTTAGCGACAGTGTTTTTATTCCAACCTCATTAAACCTAATGGTAACATAAGCGCCCGAAAAATCAGTAACTTCAACTATTACTTCGCCTTCTCCAAAATGTGGATGCTTTACTTTTGTGCCACGCTTGAAATCGGAAATTTTATATTTAGAAAGAGCCCCGCCACTGCTAACAGAACTTGTTTGTTTTTCTTTATCATCTTCTTGCTTAGGAACTAAAATGTTTACTTTTGTGCCGGCTGATGGCGTTTGCTTATAATAATATCCACTTGCCCGCATTTCGTTATAATTTAGTTTTGTGCGCACAATTTCACTTGACTCTAATTCTTCGTTATAATCTAACTTACTCTCTTTAATAAACCTTGAAGGAGATGTGTATTCAAGACTTTTAG
This sequence comes from Clostridia bacterium, assembly GCA_017443885.1. Taxonomy (GTDB): domain Bacteria; phylum Bacillota; class Clostridia; order Christensenellales; family UBA1242; genus UMGS2070. Next base: position 2,468 of record JAFSXW010000006.1, read on the forward strand.
TTTCAAAATTAAATTTAGTTCGTGGATATGTGAGATAAAGCCTTTCTTTTGCCCTAGTGATTGCCACATACATAAGTCTGCGCTCTTCTTCAAGTTCGTTTGGATCATTTGCCCTAATTGCTCGTGAAAGTGGAAATAAACCTTCAGTGAGGCCAACAATAAACACCACCTTAAACTCTAAGCCTTTTGCTGAATGCACCGTCATCATAGATGCAAAATTTGCCTCATCATCAAGAGTGTCTATATCTCGCATAAGAGTGATGCTTTGCAAGAAGTCTTCTAGTGTTGCCCCCGAATTTGCATCTTCAAATTCCTTAACAGACTGCACAAAATCATCAATATTCATTTGTTTGTTAATGTCTTCTTCGGTTTTATTGCCTATGGCTTCTTTAATTGCCACTTTCTTGATAAGCAGTGTTACAAAATCCGTTAAACTAATATTCTGCATAAGCGCTGTTAGCTCTGTAAACAAATCTCTTACAATACTAAATTTTTTAAATTCCTTTTCAGTTAGTCCAATCCCACTATTTATCACTTCAAACATAGACAAGTTAAACATCTCGCCTGCTTGCCTTAAATTAGATATGGCAACCTCGCCAATACCTTTTTTAGGGAATGCTAAAACTCGTGCCATTGCATCATCATCTTTAGGGTTAGATAATAATTTTAAATATGCAATAGTATCTTTAACTTCCTTTCTTTCAAAGAATTTATATCCGCCATAAATTTTATATGGCACACCATAAGTTATAAGTTTTTCTTCAAGCACCCTAGAAAGAGCGTTCACACGCATAAGTATTGCCATATCGCTATATTTATAGCCAGAAAGAGTAACCAAACTTTTTATTGTGCTTGCCACATATTCGGCTTCTTCCATATCGTTATAACCAGTATATTCTTCAATTGTGGTGCCATCGGAATTTTCCGTCCACAAGTTTTTATCTAGCCTGTTTTGGTTGCGTTTAATTAATGTGTTTGCCCGTTCAATTATTTTTTTAGTAGACCTATAATTCTGTTCTAGTTTAAAAATTTGGCAACCAGCATAATCTTTTGTGAAATCCACAACATTGCTAGGCTCTGCCCCACGCCACGAATAAATGCATTGGTCTTCATCCCCAACGGCAAGCACATTTCCATATTTTTCAGATAGAATGCGAACAAGTTTATATTGCGCTTCATTTGTGTCCTGAAATTCGTCCACATGAATATATTTGAATTTATTTTGATAATACTCTCTTATTTCTGCTTCTTGTTTTAAAAGCACATAAGTTTTAACTAATAAATCGTCAAAATCTAGGCTATTGCATTTTTGCATCTCTTTTTCATAATTAGAATAAACTTCTATAATTAGTTTAAGATGGCGATTACCTGGTATCATCTTTTCATATTCTTCTGGGCTCAAAAGATGATTTTTTGCGTTAGAAATATGATAAACCATTGTGTCGAGCGAAACATCATCTTTTTTATCGCCTAATAATCGTTTTATTAGCCTTTCTTTTTCAACATCACCATAAATAGTAAAATTTTTAGTGTAGCCTAATTTTTCAATATGACTTCTTAAAATCCTAGAACACATTGCGTGAAAGGTGCAAACCCACATTCCATCTATATCGCCAATCATTTTTTCAAGCCTTTCTTTCATTTCATTTGCGGCTTTATTAGTGAAAGTGATTGCCAAAATATTAGAAGGAAACACATGCTTATCGCAAATAAGATGTGCTATCCTATGTGTTAGCATTCTTGTTTTGCCACTGCCTGCTCCGGCTGTCACAAGCACTGCGCCTTCAATAGCTTCGGCTGGTGCACGCTGTTCTTTATTTAGTTCATCTAAAATATAGCTCATAATAATACCTTAAAGGTATTTTATCAAATCAGGCAAAAAAAAGCAAATAATAAAATATTGAATTATGCTTTTTAAAAAAATTAAAATATAACTAATAAAATTGTAGAAAAACCACTAATTTAGAAGTTTTGGCACAACTTGCTTTTTGCCATGCTACACTCTTTTTATAGGAGAAACAAAAATGGGAAATTTAGGAATAAGAGAACTCGCACAAAAGGCAAAAAGCAGGCTTAAAAATGTGTCTGCAAATTTAGATGCCATAGAAAATAATGGCACTGTTAAAAGGGCAAGCCTTAGCCAACATGAATACGCTAGCATTGCCTCTAAAATAAAAGATGAAGACGATCCATTATATAAAAAGGTTGAAAAAATATTAGAACGAAACCCAGATACTATCAGCCCCATTGGAGAGTTAATAGATAAAAATATTTATAACAATTTAAACGAAACCGAAAAAGAAAGATATGTGCTATGTTTATCTAAAAAATACGCAAAATTTAAAGAAAAAATTTTGAGCGAAAAAAATAGAGAAATGTAAATCAAAAAAAATTTAAAAATTAATCTTTTTGCCTTGACAACATTTCTTAAAAATGTTAATATAAACAGGAAATTTAAAAAAGCGGGGTGAAAAAGATGAGCACAGTAGTAGTTGGCCAAAACGAAAACTTAGAAAGCGCAATTAAAAGATTTAAACGCAAATGCCAAAAAGATGGCATTATTGGTGATATTCGTAAGAAAGAATGCTATGTTAGCCCAAGCGTTAAGCGCAAAAAGAAATCTGAAGCAGCCCAAAAAAGAAACCGCAAAGGTTAATAATTAAAATAAAAAGCAAAGATAAACAAAAAACTCCACCATTTCTTGGTGGAGTTTTTAGTTGAGTATAATTCGCTTTACAACACATTCTTCCTTCTATCACATAAATTTTTTGTATAAAAGGTCTAGCAATCTAGCTAGAGCTTTTTACTTAATTTTTTAAATATACATCATACCCCGCTTTATCACTTGCATCTTGCTTTGTAAAGTGGCTTGTCAGGTAATGTGATTTTGATACATCAAGCCCTGTTTTAATATAAATTTTGGCGGACCCTGTTAAGTATACCAACAATCTATCCGCAGACTCATAATCTACCAATGAATTTGCAATCACTGGGCTATCAATTATAACAGTTGAACGATCATGATTGCCAAATGCCTGACTTTCAATCTCAATCACCTGTGAAGGGATATATAAATCGTTAATTTGAGAGTTAAGTGCTCTAGATTTTATTTGCTTTAATTTTGAATTTGGTGAAATGTTCACTATTGTTAAATAATAGCAATCAAACGCATCTTCATCTATAATCTCAACGCTATCAGGGATTGTTACAGATTTTATAAGGCTATCCATAAATGCATATTTTTTAATTTTTGTAACACCATCAGGAATAACTAAATCAACAACTTTTTCATTGTTAACATAAAGATCTACAGCAGCAACAACATAATTCTCATTTGTATGATATAAAGGATTTGAATATGAGTCATCAAAGGTTATATTACACCACGTAGCAATATCAGTTATATAAACTTTATTTAAATTAAAACAATGAAGAAAAGCGGCACTTCCTATACTTGTGATGGTGTTAGGGATCGAAATACTTGTAATGGTGCTATTATTTTCAAACGCTCTTGCACTAATAGTTGTAACTTCTTTAATTTGATTATTTTTAACCACATATTGTGGTATCACAACGTCTGCAGAACTTCCATTATAGCCAACAACAGTGGAACCACTAATTTGCAATCCTGTGGTATTGCCAAAATACTCATTGATTTTTGCTTCATCCCATTGCGCCTGCAATGTAACATCTCCGCTAATTGTGGTAAAATTATCAACAACATTACTAGTTCCTTTTATCACCCACCCAGTTAAACATTCACCTACAGGGTTAATAAACGATGGGAATTTATTAAACCAACTATTACGTGGAATTGAAACGCCTTTTTTATAATTTGCAACATTAGCAAAATTGCCACCATAATCCGCAACTACAGCAGGTGTATTATAATCAAAAGTTACATACACAGTATTCTGCGCTAACAATACACCCGAGCAAGATAATATTG
>JAFSXW010000078.1 GCA_017443885.1 Clostridia bacterium
GTGTGAGCCGTTTTTCCACTCTCTAAAGTGTAGCCGTTCGCTAAATTATAGCCGTTTAAATTTTCAAAGCTTGCATTAATGCCATATTGTTCATTTAAATCAATAGTAAAGGTGTATCCTAAACTTTCAATAGTTTGAGCCGAAATATTCCACTGAGCTTTCGCTGTTACGCTATGTGTCCATGTGTAAGGTAAGGCTTCAAGCTGTTGTGTGGTGTAAATGGTTTCGCTTATGGCAGTTGTTTCGTTATAAAGTTTCCAGCCTAAAAACTCAACAATATAGCCTGTTTTTGAATATGTAAATGAAGGAATTGAACCAATTGCACTATTAAAGGTTAAATTTTGTGTGCTTGCTGTGCTTCCAAAAATTGTGTAGCCAGAAAGTTCATTAAATGATGCAGTAATTCCATGCTCACTATTATTTAAATCTAGTGTAAATGTTAATGGTTTTGAGTTTCCATTTTCGTCAGTAAAGTTTGCAAGAGTTTCGGCTTCTAGGCTCCAAATTGCTGTGAAGGTTTTGCTTTCGGTAAATTCCCAAATAAGAGCACTTAACCCTGCTTCTGTGTAAGTGGTTGTGCCATCGGTGTAGCCAAGAAGGGTAACTATATAGCCAGCCCTAATTCCTGTGGCGGTTGGAATAGTGCCAATAGCGTTATCAAACACAACGCTTGTTGTTGTGGCTGTTGCGGTTGTACTTGTTGCACTATTATTTATTGTCCAACTAGCATTATTTGCAAATGCCACTTTATCTAGGCTATTTGAAGTTTTATCTAGCACCAAGGTTAGGCTAATGCCTAAATCATTTAAGTTTTTCGCTTCCCATAAAGCATAAAGAGTTATATCAGAAGTGTAGGCAGTGGCTCCAAGCTCGGTTAAAGCAGTGCCGGTGCAATTTTCATCTATAAACCAGCCATTAAACTTATAACCAACCTTGCTTGCAGTTTTAAGCGCGGTGGCTGTGCCAAAGGTATGCTCTTGTGGATAACCATTTTCATGACTTCCACTAAATTCTATATTGCCTTTGTCCTTATATATAATGTTATAAGTTTCAAGCGCCCATTTAGCATAAAGCGTAACAACCGTGCTAGATGGATCTCCAGTGATTTCTTCTGCTCCAATTGTGGTTTTAACTTCTCCTGTGCAGTTTATATCACTAAACCAACCCTTAAACTCATATCCATCTTTTGTTGCACTATTTAGTGTTGTTATTGTTCCATATGTGTGTTCAGTTGGGTGATTATTTGGCGTGTTAATATGAGTTCCAGAGAAATCGTTTCCGCCTTGGTCTTTATATTCTATATTATAAACATTTAAAGTCCACCCAGCATAGAAGTGAAGATTATGAACAATTTGCCCACCATATGTGCTGGTGCTGTTTTCTGGGTTTTGCCCAGCGCTAATTGCACCACTAACAAGGTTATAAATATTATCGGTTAAATTAATTACTTCATTCTCGCAAGCACTATCATAATACCAATTTGAAGAAATTGTGTAGCCCGTGCGTGCAAACATATTTGTTGGATTGTTTAGGCTATAATTTACAACTGAATATGATGCTGAGCCTGGGGTTAGTGTTTCTGGATCTGCTTCCACATAATTTGCATGATATGTTATGCTATAAACATTTTCAGAGAAACTTGCATAAAGCGTTATAATATGATTATCTTCTGTGAACTGCCCATTTTCTATTGCAAGAAGCGCTAGATTTGTTACCGGGCTAAATGTTTGCGCCGTAATTAAATTACCAGATAAATCTGATTTGAAGCTATATCCATTGAAGGTGAAACCTAAAACGCTAGAATTTAAAACAGAATAATTTTCATCTGCCCAAACAACTGCGTTTGCTGGGCGTGTTGGAGCAGATAATGCCCCACTTGGCGTGCCTGCAACATAATTAATTGAATATCTTTGATATTTGCCTTCGTTTGGTGTTTCTTCATTATGTGCATCTTCATAATAGCTATCACTAAATATTGCATAAAGCGTTAACTCATCTGCCGGCATTGTGCTAGAAGAAGAGTAAACAGTGCCAACTGCATTATTTTCTGTTTTTAATGCGTCTGTGCAATAGCAAATAAATTTAGAGCCTAGTTTATATGGAGTAAGATCCAAACAATCAAGAGTGTCGCCATAACTGTATTCATAACTTAAAGTGCCTTCAGTTTTATCAAAAGTGCCACCAAAAAGTGTTGTTTCTGCATAACTACCAAGCACTACTTCACTTCCAGCATTAGTTGCAACTTCAGCGCCATTAAAGTTTATTTTTAGCGTGAAGGTGTTTTCAGTAACACTCCATTGTGCAACCATTGTGATGCTTGCTGGCTTTCCTTCTTCGCTATCCACAAAATTATATATAAGAGACTGGATAGTTGCAGTAGATTGGTTTGAAAGCACTTCGCTTGTTTGTGGATTAGTGTAGTTCCAGCCAAGGAAAGTAAATGTGTATCCAGGGTTTGAAATTTCAATTTCTGGAAGAGTTCCAATTGCTTCGCCAAACACAATACTGTTGTTTGTTGCAACCCTATTAAAATATGTTGAATTTAAGTTCCAATTAGTTGCCGCATTAAAATATGCATTGGTTGTTCCAATAATATTTCTTGATGGCAAGCCTGTGGTTGCCGTTGTTTGCGTTGGAACATTTAAGTCTAATGTTAGGCTAATAGAGTTGCCATTTTTATCTTCTAATTCTGCAAGGGTTAATGCAGTCCACTTAGCATAAAGAGTTATATCATTATTGTAATCTGTTGCACCAAGTGAAGTTAGGGCTGTGCCAGAACAATCGCTTTCTATAAACCAGCCATCAAAACGATAACCAACTTTTGTGGCTCCTTTCAGCGTTGTTTCTGCTCCAAAGCTGTGTGAAACAGGATAACCACTTTCGTGCGTTCCACTAAATGCCACCCCGCCTTCATCTAAATATGTGATAGCAAATGGGCTCACTTCAAATTTTGCATAAACAGTTATTGCTCCAATTCTGTGGCTAATTCTGCTTATTTCGTTGCCAGCAGTGCAATCGCTATCAGTAAACCAGCCAGCAAAAGTGTGTCCGGTGCGTGATGGAGTTTCTAAATCAAATTCTTCGGTGATGTTATAGCTATTTTTGCGGTTTTCATATTTAATATTATCTGAAATGCCTGAAATAGTGCCAACATCAGTGCTTGTTGTTCCGCCATAAATATAAGAAATAGCATAAGTTTCTGCTTGCCATGAAGCATAAAGAGTTAGAATTCTATTTTCTGCATCATAGGTAACATTAGAATTTCCAGCGTAAGCATCTAAATCTGGCATTGTGCTAACCCATGCGTTTATGCCCTTTCCATTATTATTTTCTTCCTGAGCACACCAGCAAACAAATGTGAAGCCCAGTTTATTATCTACTAGTGGGCTAACAAGCCCTGTTGTTCCATAAGGCGCACTAATCATGTTTGCAAATGTGCCATCATTATTATATAGATAGCCAGAAGTTGCATCTATATAATATGTTGTTCCAGAAACAACAATTGTTTTTGTGTTATCATCAATGGTTAAATTTGAAACATTAAATGATGCATTGTTTGAAGCGTTTTCATAATAACTTTCTGTTGCATTTAAATCTAATATAATTGTGTATGTTTTAATTTGCCATCTTGCATAAAGAGTTATGGTTTTATCGCCATTATTAGTTTCTTTTTCGTCTATATCTGGCATAACAGACCAATTAATTAGTTCATCATAGCCATTATCATTATCTTCTTTATTATACCAACCAAGGAATGTATAGCCATTTTTGGTGGTTGTTGGAAGTGTTATATTGCTGTTATATTCGCCAATAATTCCAACTAATTCTTGGGTTGTGGTGTCATAAAGCCCATCATCTTCGTCGCTAACATAGAAAGTGTAGGAGCCAAATTCAAAGTTTCCGTCAGCAGAAGCAATTGTTTTCATGCTTCCACCATTCGCATCAAATAGGATAACATAAGTTTCAATTATCCACTTTGTGTAAAGGTTAACTGTGTGTCTAGATTCTGTGTCTTGCCCAAAGTTAAAGGCAGCTGTAACCAAAGTTTTGCCTGTGGTTTGTGTTACTTCATGCGTGCACGCACTATCATAATACCATTTTCCTTCATTTGCATAGCCAGTAACCACATAATTATTAGCTTCAAGCGAAATAGTTTCATCATTAAAGGCAACCGTGCTACTTGGTATACTAGCAGGTCCAAGGTTTATTGCGCCAGCTTCCGGATTGCCATTATATTTAACAGTGTAAGAATATGCTTCATTAACTTCATAATCATAAATTCCGCCATCTCCTTTTGTTCCCCACACAGCATAAAGATTCACAACAGCATTTTCCGTAGTTGTTATATTGTCTATTTCGTCAACAATGCCATTTTCGCTGTGCCAATTATAAAAGACGAAATGAGAATCCATATAAAGAACATCTTGGCCATAATTGTTGGCATCATGCTCTGTGTCCCAGCCAAGGAAACTATATCCTAAACGGCTATATGTGTTAGGAGAAAGTGTGAAATAGGTTTCGGCATCTGCTAAACTAATTTGTGCTTCGCTTCCAACCACTCTAAACTGGCTATTTTGCATACTAGTTCCAAGTGCTTCTGCCCCACCATTATAACTAATTTGATACTTCACGCCATAAGCTTCAATTTCAATTCTAACAGCATATTGTGCGCTTTCATAATAAGGAACAACAAAATTCAAACTTACACTTTGAGTGCTTTCAGCACTATCCATTTCCCTTTGCGCTGTTTCATCTAAAACTGGGCCTTCAACTATATTTCTTGCAACAGCCTTTGTTATTTTAAAGCCATTTTTTAGATAAACAGTTAAGGTTATGTCTGCATTTTGCCTAAGTTCTGGAATTGTTTGTGTTGTGCCATTTAATGCAAATATGCCACCCTCGGCATAAGTTCCTGCAATTTCCCATCTATCAAATGCGCCAGCAAGCCAATCAGTTTTATATGTTTCGCCAGATTTGCTAGAAGCCGAAAGTTGAATATTTAAATTAGATTTATTATAATCTGTTCCAACAATCTGAACATTAATAACACTTAAATCTTCACCACTGCTTGCAACTTGGTTTTCAACTATTGCTTTTGCTGTGTAGTTTTGACCATTTAATTTGAACGCCATAAAATTACCATTAGTAAGCGTAATGGTTGGCATTTCTGTTGCAATTAAATGCGTATCAAATTTTGTGGTTCTTTGTGCCACAATATATTCTGTTGCTGGGGTTGTGCTATTATCCTCAGCCTTTTCAAAATAACTTGTTTTAATTAAATAGCCAAATGTTTTTGTTAACACAACATATGCTTTAAATCCAACTGTTTTTTCTTCACTGCCAACTGTTTCTTTAATTTCGCTAATATAATCAGCATAAGAAGAGTTAGGAAGAATTATTCCCTTAACAGTTCCGTAATCACTAGTGCCATCAACTTTAAAATCTACTTCATAAACTTTTGCACGCACATCAACATAAATATTTATTGTTTTTTCATTTAGTGCTCCACTGCTAGCGTAAGTTTCGATAAATGTGTTGTTAAAGGTTAATTGATAAGGATTGCTATAAGTTAGCACATCTTCATCATTGTTTTCTTTGTGTTTCACGGTGTAGCGAATAAATGTGAAGTTTGAAGTGCCCCTTTCAACACTAGAAATCCATTCGAAGTTTAAGATTTCGCCAAGTCCGGTTTTAAAGCTTGTTTTAACATTGGCACTATTGCCTTTAGGGTCGGTTATTATTCCGCTAGCCACAATAGCTTGATCGCCAATATATTGCCTCATTTCATAGTTTATTGTGTAGATTTCGTTTGTCCAATGTGCGTTCATTGTTATAGTGTCGCCATCATCACCAAGGTCATAATTAAATTTATATTCATCAGAGCTAACGCCATCACTAATTTTGCTAATTCTTGCAAGGGCTTTCCAAGCATTACCAGCAAAATTATTGCTTTCATAAAGAAGAGTTCCCGTTCCATTTTCGCCAGTGTAGAATCCAGCAAAAATTTTACCAGTGATGTTATGGCCAGCTAAATCAATATCTTGATAGTCTTGACCATAAGTTACCGTTCTGTTTAAGGCTTCAGTGTAGCCCGAATTAACTTCATCTCCAACGATAAATTGAAGATTATATCTTTCATATTGCCAAACAGCATAAAGCCTAACTGTTGCATTCTCAGCTTCGCTTGCAGATGGCATATGCCCAAGGCTTGCTTCAAGCAGTTCTTCGCCATTAATATTGTTAACACTAGCATATTCTGCAAGGCTATAATATGTTTGGCTAGAAAGATTTTCATAAGTAAGTGCATTTAATTTTCTTAAACTCCAACCAACTAAAACACAACCTGTTCTGCTAAATCCAGCACCCACAACAACTTCGTTTTCTCTATAAACCTTGCCATCGCTTAGTTTTGCATTTTCGTTAAATAAAATTTGCGTGCTTAGCCCATTTCCACTAATGCCGTTTGCATCTGTGAATAAACCATCGTTTTTATCATAATAAACACTAACAGAGTTTGCATTCCACATGCAAGAAAGCGTTATTTCAACTTCATTATTTGCAGTTGTTTTAGTGTCTGCAATAATCTTTAAAGCCGAAACCTCATCATTTGCATTATATTCTTGTTTTTCTGTTTCGCCATTTATTTCTGTTTGCCATTTTCCAGCATAAGTGTATCCAATTTTTTCTAGTTTAACAATAAAATCGTCTGTGCCAACTTGCTCTATTGTGCTAACAGCATTGCCATTTAAAACTTCAAATGTTGTTTTTTCTTCGCTATCTGTTCTAATATCATCTGCAACATAAATTACAACATCAGCTAATTCTGCTTCTGCTCTTGAATCTGGGTTTGTTTCGCTATTATAGTTAAATGTTACGCTAGAATCTATCTCATAATGGATAGTGATAGTTTTTGGAACATATAAGCAATATAAATGAACATCTTGACCTTTAAAGATGGCGGCATTTAAATCAATATTTCCATCTAAATCGGTGTAATCATAAAGGCCGTTTAAAAGGCTTGCCCCTAAAATTCCATCGCTCCACACACTGCTTGCCTGAACATGTTCTGCATAATTATAGTCTAGGCTTCCTTTAAGCATATTTTGATAGCTATATCCAATAAAGTTTAGCCAGCCACTATCAAAGCCTATTTCGCTAAAATCAGCAGGAATAAAGTTTGTGTGATATGTAAATTGTTTTTCTAGTTTCTTATCTTCGCTTGAAGAAACCAAATTCCCATAAACGCTTGCAAAAGTGTTTGTGTCTTCTTCACTCACTTTTTCTGGCACAGCATGATAAACCACATTAAAGTTAATTACTTCATAATATGCATAAAGGGTTAAAGTGTAGTTCTCATTTAAAATTTCGTCTTCATTAAAGCCAGAAATAGCAGTTTCTAATAATTCCCTATTTAAGGTTGTGGCTTCACTAACTTGTGTGCCTTCCCCATTTGGCAAGGTAAACCAGCCCTTAAAAATATAACCAGCCTGATATGCCACAGGAAGTTTTGTTTTTTCTGTTTTAATATTTTCTGAGCCATTGTTTTCATTTAAAATTAAATGATTAAACTTAGAATTGTATTGAACTCTTGTGGTTTTAGTTGCATTTAAATCACTTATGCCATAATCTGCACCAATAGGGTAATAAGAAGCATTTTCTCCAGATAGGCCTAGTGTTGTTTTTTCTGATGGTTGTAAATCAAAACTAACATTAATATAAGGCTTATGAACCCATTTAGCATAAACAGTAAGCGTTCTTATATTTAAATGATTTTCATCACGCACATAAGAGAATTTATATTCATCATCAGTGCCGTCTGGTGGCTCAACCTTAAAGAATGCTGTGTTTGATGCAGTAATTTTTAATTTTGGATCACTATCAAGGCATTCTCTTGAATTATACCAGCCTTCAATAATCCACTCGTTTGTGTCCTTATTTACATCATAAGGTAGTGGCATATAATCACTTGGGTTGTTTATATCCGTGCCGTTTGTTTGCTCCCTCACATCTTTTAAAACGCCATTTTCATCTTCATAAACAACTTTGCCATTTGTTGTTTCGCCATAGTTGGCTTCAATTGCAATTTTGCCATTAAAGCCAGGCATATTATCGCCCATATTCGTGTCAAATGAAACAATGTAAGATAGATTAGAAAGTTCGTCGTTATCGTTATATGTGTGCCTTAATTTATATGCACCGTCTGAACGGTTAAACTTGTTGAATAACACGCTATTAGAATCACTATTTGGGCCATAAACATCAAGTTTTTCAACAGTTGAAAGGTTACCAAAAATATTATCAGATAAACTGTTTGTTTGGCTATCAATAGCAGTTCTTCCAAAACTATTAGTTAAAAATCTTAAAGTGAAACCTTCGCCAGATTTATAGTTTGAAGGAACAATGCTAGAAGTAAATAATGAAACAAGCGCATTATCTGCCACACTTCTAACTTTAGAATCAATTATAAGTTCTCTAACGCTAGAAGCGTTTTTAAAGATACTCATAAAGTTTTGAGTGATGCCATCTAGATAAACAATATTGCTTGATTGGTCGGTATCTCTAGTAATTTTAAGTTTATTCATCACACTGGTTTCTTCTAAAACGCCAGATTTAGAGTTGTTAAATTTATATATTTTTCCACTATTTGCAAAATAGATTCCAAAGCCATTAGATGTGTATTGCGAAATTTTCATCATATCAACATCAAAACTAATGCCTTTATTTTCAGAAACAACACCATTTTCATCAACAATAATATTTGTGTCAACATTTATGGTTTTAAGTTTTTCAAATCCATTTCCTGTTGTGTTGCTAGCAAAAGCTTTTGCACCAATTTTGGTTACGCCATTTCCAATATTCACAGTTTCAAGATTAGGAGCAAATAAGAATTTTTGAGTTAAACTGCTTTCAATATCTTCTTTTGAACCAAAATTAATGTTTAAAGTTTTAAGTTTTGTGCAGTTAGAAAGGTCTAAATTATCTTGAATTATATAACTTCTTTCTTCCCCATTAACCCACACTGGTTTTGAAGTGGTGTAAATCGTCATTTCTTCTAATGCATTAAAATTAGCCAAAGATTCAAAACCAAGATTATAAATATTAACATCTTTGCTTAAATTTAATTTAGAAACACCCAAAGTGCCAAATGTTTTTAAAATTTCGCTAGGCACAATCCCCTTTTTAGAAGAAAGCACATTAAGCGAGCCAGTAGCCACAGATCCATTAAAAGCTCCAGTAGAAATTTTCACTCTATCTAGCACGCCGTTATTTATATCATAGAAAGCACCAAGGTCAGAAATTGAAACATCACCATTAATTTTACAATTTAAAAAGGCATTTTCATCGATGGTTGTTATATTTGAAGGTAAATCTAAACTTTGAAGAGAAGTAAGGCCAACAAAAGCCTCGCTATCTATCCTGCTAATGCCACCATAATTAGAAGTGTCGAAACTAACTTTTTTAATGGCTTTGCAAACAGCGCTAGAATTTCCGTTAAAAGCACCTTTCAAAATGCCTATAACAGGAGCCCCATTATATTCAGAAGGGATCACAACATTTTCGGTGTTTTGCCCGATATACTTTTTAATGTCGTAATAAACATTGCCACTATCAATGTTGTATTGATAAATAAAATCACCACTAGAAACTGTGCCTCTGCTTTCTCTGCTCATAAGCACAACTAGTGGCGCTGTGATAGCGGCTAGCAAAAATAAAATGCCAATAGTAAGCAAAACTATTTTTGCACCCAAACTCATAGTTTTAGTATCTTTTACAATTCTTCCCGTATAATCCCTTGCCAATTTCGTTTTCCCCTTTTTGTTTTAGTTTACCAAAATCTTGCAATTAATATTTATTTTATATTAATTATATAATATCATTACAGGCGAAAGGGTGTCAAACAAATAATAATGTTTTTCGTCAAAAAAAGATTAAATTTTATTTATTTTAAAGCCCAAAAACCAATCAAATAAAAATTAAAAAGTCGCTTTACACCATTAAAATTCTATGATATACTACTAATGTAATTGTTTGGTTTTTATTAGCAAAAACAGAGTTTAACAAAAACGCACTTTTTTCTAATAAAAGCAGTTTCTAAGGAGAACATTAATGAAACAATATAATCATCAAGAAATAGAGAAAAAATGGCAAGATATTTGGGAAAAAGAGCATAGATTTGAAGTTAAAAATCACGAAGATAATAAAGAAAATGCCTATGTTTTAATAGAATTTCCATATCCTTCTGGGAAAGGTCTTCATGTTGGCCACATAAGGTCTTATTCTGCCCTAGATGCCGTTGCAAGAAAAAAACGCATGCAAGGCTATAATGTTCTTTTCCCAATGGGAACAGATAGTTTTGGGCTTGAAGCCGAAAGAACAGCAATAAAAGAGCATAAACTCCCACAAGAAATTGTAAGCAGAAATATTGCAACATTTAAAGAGCAATTAAAAATGGTTGGGCTAAGCGTTGATTGGAGCCGTGAAATCTCCACTAGCGACCCTTCATACTATAAATGGACCCAATGGCTATTTTTGCAATTTGTAAAACATGGGCTTGCCGAAAAGCAAGAAACCACTGTAAACTTCTGCCCTAATTGTGGAGTGCTAGCAAACGAAGAAGTTGAAAATGGCAAATGCGTTCAATGTGGCGCAGAAACCACCCAAAAGCCAAAAGCACAATGGGTTTTAAAAATGACAAAATATGCCGAACGCCTAGCAGATGATCTTAAAGACACTGATTATATGGAACACATAAAAACCAGCCAGATAAACTGGATTGGCAAAAGCGAAGGAACAGAAGTTAAATTTGATATTGAAGGTGGGGGAAGTTTTAAAATTTTCACCACTTGCATAGAAACAATTTATGGCATCACTTTTATGGTGCTTGCGCCAGAAAATAAACTTGTGGATAGCCTAAAAAATCGCATTTTAAACTGGAACGAAGTTGAAGAATACCGAAAACAAGCTAGCAAAAAGAGCGATTTTGAACGCACAGAAATGGCGAAAACAAAAACTGGCTGTATTCTTAGTGGAATATATGCAATCAACCCTGTAAATGGGAAAAAAGTGCCCGTTTACATTAGCGATTTTGTGCTAGCTAGCTATGGCACTGGCGCCGTTATGGCAGTTCCAACTCATGATGCTCGCGATTATGAATTTGCCAAAGCAAAAAATATTGAAATGATTGAAGTAATCAGTGGCGGAAATGTGGCAGAAAAAGCCTATGAAAAACAAGAATACTTGCAAAAAGACAGTATTTTAATAAACAGTGGCAAATTTTCTGGTCTAAAAGTTAGCGAAGCCAAAAAAGCAATAACTGATTATTTAATAAATCTAGGCGTTGCAGAAAAAAAGATAAACTTTAAAATGAGAGATTGGATTTTCTCTCGCCAGCGCTATTGGGGCGAACCAATTCCAATGATTCATTGCGATCATTGTGGCTGGGTGCCAGTAAACGAAGAAGATTTACCAATCACCCTCCCTATTGTGGAGAGTTATGATGTAACTAAAGACGGCGAAAGTCCACTTTCAAAAATCGAAAGTTTTGTAAACACAACTTGCCCAAAATGCAAAGGAAAAGCAAAAAGAGAAACCGACACAATGCCTGGCTGGGCTGGTTCTAGCTGGTATTATATGCGTTATTGCGATCCACATAACGATAAGGAATTTGCTAGCCTAGATGCTCTTTCTGCTTGGCTTCCTGTTGGGCTTTATAACGGCGGAAACGAGCACACTTGCAGACACCTTCTTTATGCAAGATTTTGGAATAAGTTTTTCTATGATATTGGCATAAGCCCAGTTTCAGAGCCATTTAAAAATAGAATTAGTCAGGGAATTGTGCTTGGCTCAAATGGCGTTAAAATGAGCAAAAGCCTTGGAAATGTGGTAGATCCAAGAGAAGTAATTAAAGAATACGGCGCAGATAGTATTCGTGTTTGGGAAGCCTTTATGGGAGACTATTTCGAAACAGTAAACTGGAACGATGACGGCGTTAAATCTGCAAATAGGCTAATAAATAGAATTTGGAATATGCAAGAATTTTTAACCGAAGGCACCGAGTTTTCAAAAGAACTTAATTTTAGCCTAAACTTTGCCATAGATAAAGTTACAAGCGATATTGATAATGTTAAATTCAACACTGCTATTTCAACCATCATGAGCCTAGTAAATGAAATTTATAGCAATAAAAAAATCAACAAGGCCGAATATAAAACTTTAATCACTCTTTTAAGCCCATTTGCACCACATGTTTGCGAAGAACTTTACACCATTTGCAACTTTGGAACAAGTATGAAAGATGCAACATGGCCAGTTGCAGATAAAAAAGCATTAATTAAAGACACAATCGAGCTTCCAGTTCAAGTGGCAGGCAAAGTTAGAGGAAAAATAACCGTTTCAAACTCTGCTTCACAAGAAGAGGCAGTGGCTGTTGCTCTTGAAAACGAAGATGTCAAAAAATATTCTAATGGCCTAAATCCTAAAAAAGTTATTTATGTTGCCGGAAGAATTTTAAACTTAATCTTTTAAATCAAAAATAAAAAAACATTAATCAAACACAATTAAAATAATAAGTAAACAACATTTTTACTAATAAAATAAACGCAAAATTATAACATTTTGCGTTTTTTATTGCATTTTTTAATTAAAATCACTTAATTATATAGCTAAAATTGCAAAAACAACTAAAAAAGCATTAAATATCCAACCTAAAACACCATACTCGTTTGCAAATTAAGCCAAAAATATGAAATATTTAGTTTGAAATTAAAATATTTACTCAAATTCTTTTGTTTTAATAGGTCTATATCCTTGCAATTTAGGATTAGATATTTCAACAAATGTTTTTTTCTTTCTGCCAAATTTAACTAATAAAAGAATGCTAAAAGTTAAGCATAAAATCACAAAAGCTAATTCAAAATAAAAAACCATATTCACCTCCTTAATAATTTTCCTTGGTGTCTATGATTTTTTATCGTAAAAACTAATTTTTTATTTTTTCTATTGTTTTTATAATACTAGCGTTTTTTACATTATAAAATATCTCTATTTGCTTGCATGTTTTAAGTGCTTCTTCTTTGGTTATCTTATTATCAACTAAATAATTAATAATTTCAATCGGTTTTAATCGCTTTTTTGTAAAAAATGCGATATTTTTTAAGGTTTTTTGCAGATTTTTGCAGTTTTCGCTTTCTTTATAATTTTCTAATATAAAATTAAGAAGCCCACTAACACCGGCATCTTCAATATTGTTTTGTTTGCAAAAATTAACTAAAAATGCAATTTTATAATCATTATCTATCTTTAAAATGTTATCTAAAATTTTATAAAATTTAATATTACTATTTAAAAATGGATATATGCCTGGGAAAACATATTTTAAAACATTAGCATCATTTAAGAAACTAAATAGCCTTATATTCTCTTTCCCATTAAAAACAATTTTATATATCTCCTTATTTTTTCGCTGTTGCTTTAAGTTTAATAATAGTTGTGCGTTTTCACTAATAGCGCTTTTAAGTTCTTCGTCTAAACTAAAATTTAATGTCACTGCTAGCCTTATTGCTCTTAGAATTCGCTCACTGTCTTCTTTTATTCTTTCTCTGGCATTTCCTATCGTTTTCACAATTTTATTATTTAAATCTTCTATGCCATTATGAAAATCTAAAATTCGTTCGTGGTTAATATCATAATAAAGTGCATTAATTGTAAAATCTCTTCTAAGGCTATCTTCTTTTGCATTTAAAATAAATTCAACATAAGCTGGATAATGATTTCCACTTTGGTTATAACTTTCTTTTCTAAATGTTGCATGCTCGTATGCTCGATTGTTAAGATAAATTTTTGCCACACCCATTTGATTTGAAATTGGGGTAACAATAGCACCACAATCTTTTGAAAATTCTAGTAACTCACTAGTCCTTGCGCTAGAAGCTAAATCTATATCTAATAGATCTTCTTCTTTTACGCCTATTAATCTATCACGAACAAACCCACCAACAATATAAAGCCTTATTCCTTCATGCTCGATTAGATTTGCAAAATTTAATAAGCTTTTATTTTCACTTAAAATTTTCATAATTAAATTATATCATAAAACAATAATTTCACAAAACAAAATCACACTTGTAAAAAACGCAAATTTTAATATAAAATATGTAAAAATAGGCGATATTTTAACTATTTTTTACAATTTTAACTCCACGAACGCTGTTATAAACATTGTGCCTAATCTTTTCTGTTTTTTCTAAAACACCATTTTTATAATACTCTAGATACCCTTCACTTTCTACCCTATTCTTTGGATATGTTTTATAAATATAATCTTCATTTTTAAAATCATATTCTTCTTCGCTAGCATAAATAACTTCATCATCAAGTGGTGGTTTTTCGCTAATAACTTCACTCCTTCGTAAAATTTTATACTCATTTTTTGCACCATAAACAAACACAGAGCAAGTTACTCCATCACACTTAGTAGCAAAAGTTATGGGCATATCAGTATTGTTTTTAATTTTTAAATCGCTACTCCCAAAATTTACCATTGCATCAAAACTCGGTGCTATGTAATTAACTTTTAGGCTATGTGGATTTGCTTCTAAAACACTAAGACCAGAAACTAGGCATGCATTATAAAGTGTTGTGCTTGCTTGGCACACTCCCCCACCAACGCCCTCAACAAATTCTCCATTAACAATAATTTTTGCTCCGTAATATCCATTTTCTTCGCTTCGCCTGCCTGTTGTTTCATTAAAACTTAAAATTTCTCCTGGGTATAATGTTAAGCCATCTAATTTACTCATAGCAAGTTCAATATTAGATTTTCTTTCTGTGTTGCTTGAAACATAAGTAGTGTAAAAACTGCCACGAAGATTAAATGCTTCCATAATTTTTTTATCATCATATTCAGGCAATAGAGTTTTATAATTTAAACTAAATAAGTTTAATTTTTCAACCAAATTGTTAAAAATTTGCAAAATTACGCTATTTTTATCAAATTCTTTCCCATAAATTGCACTTTTTAATTTAACATTTCCACTGTTTACAACTGGCACTAGTTTTGCGTTTTCGCTTTTAACTTCCTTTTTAACTAGTAAGTCATTAATAGTTTTTATAAAATCTTCAAAACAAAATTCTAGTGCATAACTTGGCATTATGCCTTTACTTTCTGCATAAGTTAAAAAATTAGCTAATTTTTCTTTGTTTATATTTTTATCATCACATATATATTTTTCAGCATCACTCCTAACTTTTAAATTTATTTCACTTATTTCATCATCAATTTTGATTTTAATAATTAAAGAATTGTTATTTAATGTTAAAGTTTCTTTTGTTTCACTTATTTCAAATTTTCCCTCTGCGCTTGCAACTAAATAAGTGGTTTTTATGGTGCTATGATAGTTATAAAAAAACACACCTAATATTAAAAGCACTAAAGTGCACACAAAAATACTATAAAATATTAAGTATATTTTTTTGTTTTTTCTATTGTTTATCATATTTTTATTTTTTGCAATAGAAAAATAACTATGTAAAATTAACTAATTTTTAGTTTATTAAATAATTCTTTTAATTTTGCACATAAATAAATTGAGGTTTTTTATGAAAAAAATTGTATTTTGTTTTGTTAGCATAATTTTTGCTTCAATGCTATTTGTTGCATGCGATAACACTAGTCTTTATGGTGGCTTTGGTGGAAATTTAGGCGAACCAGAAATTAGGGTTTACAACACCCAAACGAAAACCACCAGCACTCTAGATTTAGAAGAATATGTTGCAGGCGTGGTTGCCGGCGAAGTTTACAACACATGGAACGAAGAGGCACTAAAAGTTCAAAGCGTGTTAGCACGCACATATGCACTTAAATATATAGAAGATAATCCCGAAATTTATAAAGAGAAAGGCATTAGCACAAACATAACAGACGCCCAAAACTACGACACTTCCACAATAAACGATAAAATTAAAAACGCAGTTAGAGCAACTAAGGGCGAAGTGATAACGCATAATGGGAATTTAATAAACGCCTATTTTCATAGCAACAGTGGTGGAAAAACAACATCAACAAAAAGTGCCTTTAATAATTTTGAAAAAGAGCCAGACTATATAAAAATAGTAACTTCACCAGAAAATAAAGAAAATAGCAAAAATTATGAATGGTCTTATTCATTTTCAAAAAGTGAAATGCTAGTTGCGCTAAACAAAATGGGCATTAGTGTTTCAAATGTTTCAAGCATAAAACTTGGCGAAAAAGATGAAAGTGGAAGGTGTTTAACTTTAATTATTGGTTCTAAAGAAGTTTCAACCAACACACTACGATTTAATTTAGGAACAACCAAAATGCGTTCTACATTTTTAACAGGTGCCACAATTTCAGGTAGTAATATTGTTTTAAGTGGCCTCGGGTACGGGCACGGCGTTGGCGTTAGCCAATGGGGAAGCCAAATTTTAGCAGAACAAGGAAAAACATATAGCGAAATTTTAAATTACTATTTTAAAGATATTAATTTAGATAAAATTTATTAAAAACAAAAAGATGCCTAAAGAGGCATCTTTTTGTTTTTAATAAATTTTATCTAAATTAATATCTTTAAAATAGTAATTTAAAATTTCGCTATATGTTTTTCATTGTTCTGCTAAAATTTGGCTTCCCCATTGGCTAACGCCAA